>JAFQUW010000122.1 GCA_017408325.1 Clostridia bacterium
AACTCGCCGTCGATCTTCAGACCGCGTTCGGCCGAGGAGCCGTAGCCGTTGATGATCGCGTTGCCCTCTTCGTCCTCACCGAACTCGTCCACGGAAGTATAACGGAAGCGCACCGCATACAGACCGGTCTTGGGAACCTCGACGGTCCAGGTGACGGTGCCGGTCTCGTTGATGACGATGCTCGTGCCTTCCTCGACGCGGCCGAGGTAGTCGGTATAGTCTTCGGCAGACAAAACCAACGCAGTGCTCTGCTCGGGATCGTAATCCTTCGCTTCAATGCGGACGGTTTCCCCCGCGACGCTGGCACCCTTGTGCTTTTCGCGATAGGCGCGATAGGTGATGGCGTCCAAGAGCGCCTTCATTTCTTCGCGTTTTGCCAGTTTTTCAGCAAGCTCCTCCTCAGTCTCCGTGTTCACGACGGCATCGGGGTCGCCCCCGGTGTGTGCCGCAAACGCGCAGATGGGCGTGAGAAGCATCAAAGTCGCCATCAAAAGGCAAAGGAGATGTTTCAAGGCTCGGTTCATAGGTTTCCTCCCAGAGTAAATCGCGGAAAAGTCCCGCGGTAGTGCGCTTTTTCCAACAAAAAAACGCGAAAAGTTGCATAAGACAACTCTTGACAAAAGACGCGCGCACGGGCACAAAATCTCCTGTCAAAAGTGCTTTTGAGGCAAGCTGTCGCGGCGAGAACAGAGTCCTCTCCGATCATATTACGCATCCAATATTAGCATTTTGCCGCCCTTTTGTCAAGAATTCGTTTCCCCGAAAAAGCCCGACGTCTTGCCGCTCTTTTCCTTTTCTTCCCTCCCGAAAAACGCCGAAAAAGCAAACAAATCCGACAAAAGTCATTTTCAGCAAAATGCACAAAAAAGAGAAGAATAAAGTATATTCGCACCCATTCATTTTCACACAAACCCTAAAAAACCGCTTTCTTCTACGATTTTTTGAAGTTTTATTGTATTCGGTTATATACTTTTTCGAGCGAATAATCGACTGTATAATTTATAATTTCACTCTTTTTTCATAAATTCAAGCAAAAAAAGAAATGCCCGTTTGGGCATTTCAAACGAAGTATTTTTGTGTAATATACATAAAAACCGGAGTTGTTTTTGTTGCAATATCACGAAATTTATTTTTTTCTTTGTGCAGGTTCGATCACGCCGCCGCAAAGTATGTTTTCTTGACGATCATAGCAAACTAAACTCTGTCCCGGAGCAAATACGGCACGCTCTCCCCCCTTCAACCGAACACGACCCTCTCCGTTTTCCAGCGTCAATTCGGCGTGCACAAGCGGCGCTCTGTAGCGCACGCGGCAGAACACGTCATAGGTGCCGTCGGCCTCGAGCAGCTTTTGAAAATTCATCTGAGAAAGACGGCAGGAATCCGTCAGACACTCGTCGCGATCGCACAAAACCACGCGCGACGATTCCGCGTCGATTTCCCGGACGTACACACGGCGGCCGAAGCCGACGCCGAAGCCGCGCCGCTGCCCCACGGTGTATCGAAAAATCCCGTCGTGGCACGCCAAAACGCGCCCTTCGCGATCCACAAACTCCCCTTTTCTTTTCGCCTCATCCGGCAAAAGTCCCTCCAAAAACGCAACGCGGTCATCCGCGGGGATGAAGCAGACTTCTCTGCTCTCTTTGGTGCCCGGCGGCAGGAGTGCACTCACGCGCTCGGAGAGGTTTGCCTTCTCCTCGTCGGCGAGAACAAAGCGAAGCATCCCGAGTTGCGCCTGAGTCAAGCGCCAGAGAAAATAACTCTGGTCGCGCGTTTTGTCTTTTCCCGCCGTGACAAACAGACGTCCGTCCGACGACGAAACGTCAGCATAATGCCCCGTTGCGACCGCGTCGCAGCCGAGGCGCGTCGCCGCCTCGCACAAGAGACGGATCTTCATTTCACGGTTGCAAAGCGCACAAGGGTTCGGTGTGCGTCCGCGCGCGTACTCTTCGACGAAATCGGCGATGACACACGCACGAAACTCCTCGACGGCATCCACAATTTCAAGCGGAACGCCGAGTTTTTGCGCAACAAATTCCGCCGCAGAAGGATCCGCGCCTTCAAAAAGACGCAAAAAGACGCAGGAAACGTCCTCCCCCGCCTCAAGAAGCGACAAGGCAACGGCGGCACTGTCCGCGCCGCCGGAAAGCCCCACCAAAACTTTCATCAGTGGTGGTCGCAGTGGTCACAGCAGCCGCCGCAACCGAGGTCAAAGTCAATTTCGCGGCCGATCTTCGTATAATAATCCGCGATCGCGCTCTTCACCGCCTCTTCGGCAAGCACCGAGCAGTGCAGTTTCACGGGGGGCAGTCCGTCGAGCGCCTCCACGACCGCCTTGTTCGTCAGAGTCAGCGCCTCGGAGATCGGCTTGCCCTTGATGAGCTCAGTCGCCATAGAACTGGTCGCGATCGCCGCGCCGCAACCGAAGGTCTGAAACTTGACGTCGACGATGACGTCATCCTCGATCTTCAAAAAGATCTTCATAATGTCGCCGCACTTGGCGTTTCCGACCTCACCGACACCGTTGGCGTCCGCGATGGTTCCCACGTTTCTCGGGTTCTGGAAATGGTCCATTACTTTTTCGGAATACATTGTTTTCTCCTTTCCGTTCCGGCAATCAAGCGGTTATTCTTGGCAAAGCGGACTCATCGCACGCAGGCGCTCCAGCGTCTTCTTCACCGCGTCGAGGATGAACTCAACGTCTTCCTCGGTGTTGTCCACATCGAGTGTCAGGCGCAGAGAGCCGTGCGCGATCTCGTGGGGCAGACCGATCGCCAAGAGCACGTGCGAGGGATCGAGCGACGCCGTCGAGCAGGCGGAACCGGTCGAGGCGGCAACCCCCATCAGGTCCAGCCACATAATGAGTCCTTCGCCCTCGATGAAGCGGCAGGAAACGTTGACGTTTCCGGGCAGACGGCGAGTACGGTCGCCGTTTAAGCGCACGTGCGGAATCTCAAGCAGCCCGTCGATGAGGGTTTCACGAAGCGCGAGGATACGTTCGCGTTCGCGTTTGCCCTCCTCACCGCACATATATTCGAGTGCCGTGGCAAGCGCGACGGCACCGGCAACGTTTTCCGTGCCGCTGCGCTTTCTCTTTTCCTGTCCGCCGCCTTCTATGAGGTTTTTGATCCACATCCCCTTTTTGATGTAGAGCGCACCGATGCCCTTGGGCGTATGGAGCTTATGTCCCGACAGAGACAGAAGATCCACGCCGAGCTCGTGCAGATCCAGGTCGACGTGACCGACCGCCTGCACCGCATCGCAGAAGAACGGCACTTTTTTCGCATGAGCAATCGCTGCAAGCTCGCGGATCGGCTGGATGGTGCCGATCTCGTTGTTGGCGTACATCACGCACACGAGCGCGGTGTCGTCGCGCAGTGCGGCCTCCAGATCCTCGACTCGCACGATTCCCTCCTCGTAGACGGGAAGCCACGTGATCTCGTAGCCTTCCTCTTTTTCCAGTCGAAGGAGGGTGTTGCGCACGGCAGGATGCTCGATGGACGAGGAGATCACGTGCTTTTTGTCCTTTTTCGCACGGAGTGCGCCGAGGATCGCCCAGTTGTCGCTCTCGGTACCGCCCGAGGTGAAATACAGTTCCTCCGCGTCACAGCCGAGCATCTTTGCGCATCGCGCACGGGCATCCTCAAGCGCGGCGCGGGCGCGTTGACCGTAGGAGTACAGCCCCGAAGAAGCGTTCCCGAACTCCTCAAGATAGTAAGGCGTCATCGCCTCCAGAATCTGCGGCAGAACGCGCGTGGTCGCGGCGTTGTCCGCGTAAACGTATCTTTTTTCCGTCATAGTATTCACTTCCCGTTCTCGATTGCCGCGACGGCGAGTCGGTCGCAGCGTTCGTTTTGTATGTGTCCGTCGTGTCCCTTGACCCAGTGGAAGGTGACCTCGTGACCCTCACAGGCCATCAAAAAGCGTTCCCACAGATCGCGGTTTAACACGGGTGATTTATCCGCCTTTTTCCAACCGCGGCGCACCCAGCCGTCCAGCCAGCCTTGCAGGTTCGCGTCGATGAGGTACTTGGAATCGCTGTACAGGTCCACGCGGCAGGGCTCGGTGAGCGCTTCCAGTCCCATAATGGCCGCAGTCAGTTCCATGCGGTTGTTGGTGGTGTTTTCTTCAAAACCGCTCATCACCTTTTCCTTGCCGCGGTAAACAAGGATCGTTCCCCAACCGCCGCGCCCCGGATTCCCGGAGCAGGCACCGTCGGTGTAGATTTCCACTTGTTTCATAAATTCTCCTTGTGAAACTCGGGCAGAGAAAGTGCCGCTTCCACAGCCGAAGCCGCTTCTTCCAACAGTTGCTCACGCGTTTTCCCCTCGCCGCGGCGCTTGAGGTGGAGGAAAAACTCCACGACGCCGGTGTTTCCGCGCACGGGGGAATGGATGATCCCCATAAGGGCGACACCCTGCGCCAAAAAGAAGTCGACAAGGTCTTCCCAAACCGCCATCAGCGCCGTGCGGTCGTTGATCTTTCCGCTGCGGCGGATCTCACGGTCCTCTGTTTCAAAAATCGGCTTGACCAAGAGGATCGCCTCGGCGTCCTCGGTCAGAATCTCACAAAGATGCCGATACGCATCCTTGAGCGACAGATACGACAGGTCGATCGTCGCAAGCGTCGGGCGAGGCGAGAGCCGCTTCAGTGCTTCATCGGCAAGATTCGTGCGTTCCAAATTGACCACTCGCGGATCCTGCTGCAGTTTTCCTGCAAGCATTCCGTGCCCCGCATCGACCGCGTAAACGAGCGACGCGCCCGAGGCGAGCAGACGGTCGGTGAAACCGCCTGTAGACGCACCGCAATCGAAGCAGACGCGCCCCTCGACCGAAACGCCGAAGGCGGAAAGCGCAGCGGAAAGCTTGAACGCCCCTTTTCCGACGAACTCCCGTTTATACAGCTCTTTGACGCGAAGGGCGGCATCGGGTCGGATCTTTTCGTGTGCGCTCATAACGCGCACGTCGTCTGCCAACACGCGGCCGAGCATAACCCATTTTTTCGCCTCTTCGGCATCGAAAAAGATGCCGTCGGAAAGAAGCTTTTCCAAAACCGTGATCTTCTTGGGACTCATAGTGCCGCGTTCTCTTTCAACAGATCGGAGACGGTCACGCTCTCCAGATACTCGTCGATGATGCGGTCCAGCCGCGCGAAGACGCCGACGGTCGGACAGCTTTCCGCGTGCTCACACTGCGCCACCCCCTCGTGCACGCACGAGACGGGGGAAAGCGAGCCTTCGGTCAACTTCAGGATGCGACCGACGGTGCACTCCTCGGGCGAGACGGACAACTTATAGCCGCCGCCCTTTCCGTGCACGCCTTCAATGAGGCCGGCTTTGGAAAGGAGGGTCATAATGGTCTCCAGATACTTCGGGCTGAGCCCCTGCCGCACGGCGATGTCGCGCGAGGGGACGTAGCCTTCTTCGGAGACGCTCGCCAGATCCAGCATCACGCGCAGTGCGTAACGCCCTTTTGACGAGATCATCATCATCCGTTTTCTCCTTTCAAATTCAGGGGCGGAGGCTTCTTTTACCTACCAACCCGATATGTTAATTGGATTATAACACGGCACACCCCGCTTGTCAATGGAAAAACGAGGCGCGAAAAAGAAAAAAGAAGCGAAAAAATCCGCTTCTTTTCGTCGTTTTCAATAACCGAGATCCTCGCGGATCAAGATCAATTCCATCTCCGCTCCCGTCGGCTTCTCCCAAAGCACCGAGAGTGCGCGGCAGATGCGCTGCGGACTGTTGCAGTCGTGACAGCGGCCGCTCTTCGCGCAGGGTGTGTCAAGCCCGAGGCGGCGCGTATTGATCGGCGCCGCGACGTTGCGCGCGCGGAAGATCGCCTTTTCCAACGTCTGTTCGATCTTGTTTTGCCCACAGATAAAATAGACTTTCTTGCGCCCGTAGAGGATGGCGGCGACGCGGTTCGCCGTCCCGTCGATGTTGACGATCTCACCCGTTTCGCTGATCGCGTTCGCCGAGGAACAGTAGACGTCGCATTCCGCGGCCTGGCGTCGGAGTTCGGCGGGGGTCTTGCCCTCCGGGCATCTCCAGTGCCAGACGACGCGGTTTTTCTCGCTCAAGGCGTCGTAAAGCCCCAGCTCGTCAAGCGTTGCGCTTCCGCCGAAGCCGATGCTCTCACCGACAAGTTCGGCACAGAGGGCGTCTCTCGCCTCCTCTTTCGTCTCAAAGACGCGCACGGCGTATCCTTTTTTCAAAAAATGCTCAACCGTTCGTTCCAAATGCATGATCGTCTCCTCTCAAATTCGGCAAAAAAGAGGTGCCGACGCACCTCTTTTCGTTGTTACAGGGGCAAAATCAGGTTCATCAGAAGCGCGTTTCCCACGCCGAGCAAAATGCCCGTCACGACCTGCGGGAAGGTGTGTCCGACAAACTTTTTCAGACGCATCTCGGGAAGCTCCTCCTTCGTGAGATCCTCCAGCATCTCGGTGATCTCGACCAAAAGAACCGCCTGCTTGCCCGTCTCCTGACGGACGCCGACGGCGTCGCGGCAGACGACCACGGCAAAAATTGCCGCGAGCGCAAATTCAAAGGAACCCGTTCCGATGCGCAGAGCGGCCATCATCGCAATCGAGCAGACCGTCGCCGAATGAGCGGAGGGCATTCCTCCGTCGCCGAGCAGACACATCGGGTCGAATTTACGATTGATGGCGGTATCGATGATGCTTTTGACCACCTGCGCCAAGGCCCAGGAGCCGACTCCCACGACCAAATAGGGGTTGGTGATCAGGGCTGCAAGCCAATCCATTCACATTCTCCTTTTGGGATCTTCAACGCCGCAAGCCGAAACGGCTGCGCACCACTCTTGTTCGAGTGTCTTCGACATTGTAACAGAAACGCCGTCTATTTGCAAGTGCCATCTTTTCCCTTGCCGC
>JAFQUW010000123.1 GCA_017408325.1 Clostridia bacterium
ACGAATCTGTATCGTCGATAACGGCGAAGAACTTCTGGAACTCATCAACCCTGAGATCATCTCGGTTAAAGGGGAACAAGAAGCCGTAGAAGGGTGTCTGTCCTGTCCCGGCAAATGGGGCGTTACCAAACGTCCCGCACGCGTGACGGTCTCCTATCTCAATCGCGAGGGTAAACGCGTCGAATCGAGCGGCGAAGGAATCGTTGCACGCTGTTTCTGCCACGAAATTGAACACATGTCCGGAAAACTGTTCTACGACGATGCCGTGCACATGTTTGAAGATGACGATGAACTTGAACGCTACTTGGAGGAGCACGCGGAATGAAGATCCTTTTTTGCGGGACGCCCGATTTTGCGAAAAACGTCCTTCAAACCATCCACGAGCGTTTCCCCGAGGACGAGATCTTCGTCCTCTCTGCGCCCGCACGTCGTCAAGGGCGCGGCATGGCGCTCACACAGCCGCCCGTTGGTGCCTATGCGCTCGAGCACAACCTTCCACTCTATCAACCGGAAACGTTGAAGGATGGCGCATTCTCCATGGTTCTCGAAGAAATGCTTCCCGACGTAGCCGTCGTAGCAGCCTACGGAAAGATCCTCCCACCGTATTTTATCTCTTTCCCGCGTTTTGGATGCATCAACGTCCACGCTTCCCTCTTACCGCGATACCGCGGCGCATCACCGATCCAACGCGCAATCTGGGACGGCCTCAACGAGACCGGTGTCTCGATCATGCAGATGGATAACGGTTTGGATACGGGGGCGGTGATCTCCAAAGAAAAACTAACCATTGAAGCAAATGACAACACCGAAACGCTGACGCAAAAACTCGCAAAACTCGGTTCCAACATGATCTGCCGCGTCCTTGATGCGCTGCACAGCGGGCCTGTCTCCGCCGAGAAGCAGGACGACTCTTTGGCCACCTATGCACACAAGATCCGCCGAGAAGACGAGACGCTTGATTTTTCAAAATCCGCACGCGAATTAGACTGCATGATCCGGGCGTTGGCTCCGCGTCCTTATGCAAACACTCATCTCGCAGACGGAAGCGAAGTAAAGATCTGTCTTGCGCGTCCCACTGAGACCGAAGCCAAGGACCCCGGTTTTGTCCGCACGCAGAAGTCCCGTGTGTTTGTGTCTTGCTGCGACTTTGAACTGGAGCTTTTGCGCGTCAAACCGCAAGGAAAGGGTGAAATGGACGCCTCCGCCCTGGTCAACGGTCGCAAACTGGCAGACGGAGACGTTCTTCGATGAATCCCGCGCGCCTGCTTGCCGTCCGCTCCCTGGTGTCCATCCGTAAAAGTGCTCGCTACGCCAATCTGGAACTGGATGCACAGATCAAAAAGGCCAATCTATCCGAGCGCGATACCGCTCTGTTTACCGCACTGGTTTACGGCGTCATTGAACGTGAGATCACGCTCGACTTCTATATTTCCTCTTTTTGCAATCGTAAGGGACGCAGTCTTTCTCCCTTTCTACGCGCGACGTTACAATGCGCTCTCTATCAACTCTGTTACATGGATAACGTCCCGGCGCGTGCCGTGCTGTACGAATCGGCCGAAATTGCAAAACTTTCCGAACAGACTGCCGGCGCGAAACTGGTCACGGCAGTTCTTCACGCGTTTTTACGCGCCAAAGAAAACGATACCGATCTGTTTCTCTCTCTGAGCGGAACCGAAAAAAAGAGTGTTCACTATTCCATTCCGCAGTGGATGATCCGCCTCTGGAAAGACGGGTACGGTGAGGAACAAACCGACGAGATCTGTCAAAGTTTCCAAACACCTGCCGACACCTGCCTGCACGTCAATGCGCTCAAGTGCGATGCGGACACGCTCTGCCGCCAATTCCGCGAAGCGGGACTAAATGCAGACATTCACCCCGCCGACGAGCACCTCATCTTGCTGAGTGGATCACACGGTGACGTTCGACGCCTGCCCGGGTACGACGAAGGGCTTTTCTTTGCCCAGGATTACAGCAGCGCACGTGCCGCAAAAGCACTGAATGCCGTCCCCGGCACAAGAGTGGCTGACATCTGTGCCGCGCCGGGCGGAAAGAGTTTTTCTCTTGCGCTTTCCATGCAAAACCTGGGGGTTATCTACAGTTCGGATCTGCACGCAAGCCGCGTTCGCCTGATTGACAACGGCGCAAAACGCCTCGGAATCAACATCATCCAAACATGCACACGGGATGCCAGAGAATCCCCAAAAGAACTGATCGGTACGCTGGATCGCGTCCTCTGCGACGTACCCTGTTCCGGTCTTGGCATCTTGGCAAAAAAGCCGGATCTTCGACACAAAACCGAAGAAGAAATCCGCTCTCTGCCCAAAATCCAGCGCGAGATTCTCTCCGGAGGAGCTCTTCTTTTGGCACGCGGCGGACGACTGGTCTATTCCACATGCACCCTTAATCCGCAAGAAAACGAACATGTTGTAAACGACTTTCTCAACGACAACTCAGACTTCACCCTCGTTGAACCGCCGACCACTCTGTTTCCGAAAGTGGGCGAATGGGACGGGTTCTTCTTTGCAGTCTTGGAGAAAACACGATGAAACACCTGCTGTACGATGACTTTCCCGCGGAGATCGGCCGTCTGTTTTCAGAACGGGGTCTTCCCTCTTTTCGCGCAAAACAGATAAATGAATGGCTTGGAAAATGCGCACTGGACTTTTCTCAAATGACCAATCTCCCGATTGCTCTGCGCGAAGATCTTATGCAAGAATTCGACCTCAACGCATTCCGCGACGTGACAGTCATACAGAGCAAACTCGACGACACGAGAAAGTACTTTTTCACACTGCGCGACGGAGAACACATTGAAGCGGTTCTTCTTCACTACCACCACGGTTATTCAGTCTGTGTGTCTACACAGGCGGGGTGTAAAATGGGGTGCAAATTCTGCGCTTCATCTGCGTGCGGCTTCGGACGAGATCTCACGTGCGGTGAAATTCTCAGTGAACTTGTAGCCATCACCGCCGATATGAGAAAAACAACCCCCGATTTTCGCATCGGGCACATTGTGCTCATGGGAATCGGTGAGCCACTCGACAACTACGACAACGTCCTTCGGTTTTTGCGTCTCGCCATGGACGAGGAACGTTTTGGCATCGGCGCGCGCAACATCTCCCTTTCCACCTGCGGTCTGGTTGACAAAATTGCAAAGTTGGCCGAGGAAAACATCCCGTTGACGCTCTCCATTTCTCTGCACGCGCCGACCGATCTCAAGAGAGATGCCATCATGCCGGTCAACCGTCGTTTCCCCCTCGCGGCCTTAATCGATGCCTGTCGCGACTACGACCGCAAAACCGGACGCAGGATCTCGTTCGAGTATGCTCTGATCGCCGGAGAAAACGACTCCGTCGAGGACGCAAAAACACTGGCAAATCTGCTGCGCGGGCTTGACTGCCACGTCAATTTGATCCCGGTCAACGAAGTCCCCGGCGCGCCCTACCGAACAGCACGCGAAAATCAGAGACTGCTCTTTACAAACACGCTGGAAAAGTGTAAAATAAATGTTACGGTTCGTCGCACGCTCGGTGCGGACATCGAAGCCGCTTGCGGACAATTGCGTCGCGCGGCAAACAACACTGCAAACTGACAATTTCGGAGGACACGTGGAATACTTTGGAGTAACGGACGTCGGCAAACGCCGCCAGTCAAACCAAGACTGTTTTGCATTGAAAATGGTCTGTGGCTATCTGGTTGCGATTGTTTGCGACGGAATGGGCGGCGCCAACGGCGGAAAGATCGCAAGCGAAGTTGCCTGCGAGGCTTTCTGTGATTCGTTGTGTTCTCGCATCGAAGAACTCCACCAAGAGAATCCTGCGTCTCTCCCATCCATTCTCGATAAACTCATTCGAAAAGCGATTGACGCGGCA
>JAFQUW010000124.1 GCA_017408325.1 Clostridia bacterium
CCGACGGGTGGGAGTCGTGGGGGGCTGAGGTCGTCTCTGCGACGTGGGTGCATTTCTCTGTGCGGGATGTATGCCGCTTTGGCGCGGCGCGGGGCGTTTTTTCTTCGGCGGCCGCGTCAGCAGTACAAGGCAGAAACCGAGGAAGAAGACGAGCAGAACAATGATGACGGCAACGATGCCGAGCGTGGGAAGCGGCGAGGAGGAGAGATCGTTCTCACCGTCCGTTACGGGTGCGTCGGGAAGGGGCGCGGCAACGGGCACGGTCTCAAAGTAGAGCGGAGCACAAGAGAGAACTGTGTCATCCTGCACGACCTCAAGCGTCCCCGCTTCTTCGTCAAAAGGCGGCGCAAGCGGTTTTTTGACGTCGTAGCGCAGCGTGGGTTCGCCGAGATTTTTGTTGTAGCAGACGACCAGATCCTCGTGCAACACCAGATCCGCAGACTCGGCCGTCGCGCCCGCGATCTCCACGGTCTTGAGGGCGGTGTTTGCCGTTTCCAGCGTCTTGGTCTCGAAATTTTCAAAGAGCCAGTCGTAGAGGGCGGCGGCGTCGGTGCGTGCGTGATTGACCCCGTCGACGCGATCCGCGCCGAGGGTCACGACGAGGAAGCGTTCGCCGTCGCGCTCTGCCATCGTGGACAGGCAGCACTTGGCTTCCAGCGTGTAGCCCGACTTGATGCCGACGAGTCCGCGGTAGTACTCCGCGTAGTATTCGTAGAGCATCGGGATCGTCGTCTGGTAGTTGACGTAACGCTTGGCGTGCAGAGCGTTTTCGGGGATGATGTACTCTAGGGAGTTGATGATCTCCACGAAACGCTCGTTTTCCATCGCCTTTAAGATGATCTTCGCGGTGTCGGCGGCACTGGAGACGTGTCCGGGCGCGTCGAGGCCGTGGGCGTTTTGGAAGTTCGTCTGCGTTGCGCCCGCTTCCAGTGCCCAGCGGTTCATCTCGGAGACGAACGCGGAGATCGAGCCGTTTCCGAAGTGGTAGGCGAGGACGTTGCAGGCGTCGCAGGCGGAGGGAAGCATCACCGCGTAGAGAAGCTCGGTGACGGTGAGTGTTTCACCGACCTGCAGTTCGATGTTGGATCCGCCGACGGCCGTGATCTCGTCAAAGAGCCCTGCGTCGGGAACGGTGATGCGCGTGTTGTCGGGGTCGTCGCACATGGAGAGCACCGTCATCGTCGTGGTGATCTTGGTCAGACTCGCGGGGGCGCGGGATTCTTCGGCGTTTTTTGAAAAGATCACGTCGCCCGAATTGAGGCTGTAAACAATGGCGCTTTCGGACTTGAGTTCGGGTGCCTCCGCCCCTTTGGCCTGCACCGCAAAGGGCAGGGCGAGGGTGAGAAACAGGGTCGCCAGAACGGCACATAAGAATCGTTTGAACATAGAACTTCCTTGGTTTTGTGGTGTGTCTGTCAGTGTTGCCGACGAATCATCATTTCAAACAGATCGCCGAGGAGAGTGCGTGCTTCGCCCTCCGGAAGGTGGGAAAGCAGCGCGTCGGCGCGGCGTTTTGCCTCGTTGACGCGGTTTTCGTAGATCGGCGTGCCGTAGGCCAGGAGGAGGTCGCGGGCACGTAGGACGTCTTTTTCGCACGCGTCGGCATTTGAGAGCACGAGAGACAAAAAGGCTCGTTCCTCCTCCGTTGCCCGATCGAAGGCAAAACGGACGAAGAAGGTGCGTTTTCCTTCTCGAATGTCGGAGAGCGTGGGTTTGCCCATCGCCTCTTCGCTTGCGGTCAGACCGAGGTAGTCGTCGGTGAGTTGGAACGCCTCGCCGATGTCGCAGGCGGCGGCGTCGATGGCGTCGACCAATTCTTTCTTCGGTTCACCGTTGCAGGCACAGAGCGCACCGGCGTAGAGTGCGAAGGCAAACAGCACGCCCGTCTTGTTTCGGTAGACGGTCTTGAGCACGTCTTCGTCCGGAACTCCGTCGAGGTAGGCAAGTTTCGTATCGAGCGCCTCGCCCGAGAGGAGAAGCGGCAGGGTGTGTCCCGTCAGGCGCGTGATGAGAGTGAGTTTTTTTTCGGATGAAAGCTCGGTGCGCGAGAGAAGTTCCACGGCGCGACCGAGGAGTGCGTCGCCTGCGAGAATGGCGCAACTGACGCCGTATTCGGCGGCACGCTCTTCGCATTCGATGCCCGCGCGTTTCTTTGCGAGAACGTGCGCGGAATCGGCGCCGCGGCGCAGATCATCGTGGTCGATGACGTCGTCGTGCACGAGGGTGAAGAGGTGAAAGTATTCCGTGGCAAGCGCGGGGATCAGTGCGCATCGAGCGGCTTCTTTTCCGCCGAGGGCGTGGGCGATCGTCAGGCAGAGGGCAGGGCGCAGAAATTTTCCGCCGCGCTCAAAATAGG
>JAFQUW010000125.1 GCA_017408325.1 Clostridia bacterium
AAATCCCCCTGCAAGAAAGAAAAACGCCGGATTGCCGTAGAATCGGCTGTCCGACTGTTCGATCATCCCTCTTTGTTCCCATAAACCCCCGTGAATTTTCACAAAACCGCGCAGTTCGATTTGTGCGAGGCGACAAAATCAAGTTTCAAGACAGATTTTGCCTTGACGGTTTTTGTCTTTTCCCTTATACTGAACATAGCAAGTTCCCCCGCGATACCCGAAACGAGTGTGCGCGCGAGGAGATCTTCGCCCATCGTTCTTTTCGCATGTTCGCGGCTTGGAGTTGTCCGAGCCGTTTTTTGTTTGCGGCAGTCGGTATTATGATCCCGCGACGTGTCGGTGGATCAACGCGGATACGATTGCCGTCATCTCCGCGACTCCCGAAGGGTTAACCGACAAAAATCTCTTTGCATACTGCGATAACAACCCCGTGATGCGCATTGATGCCGGCGGTTTACTTTCTTTTGGCCTTGCGGATGTTGGCGGTGAAACATGTAAAACACGATCGGAGACTTTAAAATCCTCGGGGAAAGAAATTGTTCAGCAAGCGGCAGATGATTTTGCCGTCGCAACAACAGTCTCTTTCGGAACATGGCTAAACGGAACGAAGATGAATATGCAATATAAACGCTTAGGTTAGAACGGAGTAATAACAGTGAAAAAGTATTTGGGGTCATCCATGACTGCCTTCGCGGCAGTTTTGTCACCAATCATAGTCGTTCTGCCGTTTTTGTTTGGAATCGGCGCGCTTATTTCTGAAGTCAGCGTGCCGACCGTTCTGATTTTTCTCGGTTGTGTCTTCTGTTCATGTATTTGGGTTGTCTATTTAAGACAAATCGGGGGGCAATTATATGCTTGGGGTCGATTCCAAGACAATGGTGTTTGGGTAACCTCATTATTTTCTAAGCCTTACGAACTCAAATACGACCGCTGCGTTTCTTGCGGCATTGGATATTACACCCACGGACTGCCGAATTCAACCGCTGGAAGCAAAGTGTATTTTGTTTTTTTATCGTATGACGCATTTGATGAAAAGTATCGGTCAAGTATCAATTTTTGGAAGCCCACAAGAAGGCAGATAAAAATCAAATTTAACGAGGAACTGTATCAATATTTGCTTTCGGTTTTTCCCACAAGACAAGCGCGAATGTTGAGTCGGGATTATAAAAGGTACTTTCAACCGGCGGCATAATAAAACGACGAGAACTGAAACAGAACGGCCAGACCACCCTCGTTACGAACACCTACGTCCTCTCGCGCGGGTTGCTTGGGTACTCCGTCTACGGAAACGGAAGCAGCCGTAGCTACACGTACGACTCCCTCGGCCGCGTGATCGCCGAGACGAACGATGACTATCCGATCGAGCCTGTCTACGAGTACTACTGCGTCCTCAGTTGATCCACGTATAAATAAGGCTCTCGAAACCTTAGATCAAACAGGAATTCGACCCGGGCAGACGCAAGTATCACAATCTAAAATTTTAACAATACTTAACTCTTATGATCCTGTACAGGCTCAAAGCTCATACACAAATATGAATGGGACTTTGTATGTGTCAGACGGACATCATACAACGATTGCAAATGTTATAAAATATGGCAAACTAAACACGGGAATGAACATGGGACAGATTACGAATGATCCGCTTGTTGCAACAAACGTGACTTGATCTACATTGAAAATATTTCCGTAAAACGAGGTGTCAAAATGAATCATGGTACTTGTGTCGCGTTCGTTTTGTTTCACATATTTCGGTATTATAAACGAATTGATATCTCTAAAATTCCCAAAAGAGAATTGCTTTTAGATTTGCAAAGATGCAAATTGCTTTTAGAGAAAATGTGCAAAAACGCTTCATTGGGAGAAGCGGAGCATCTTGTAAATGCTTTGATACTTCGTATAAATAGCTTTGGTTATGACATGAAGTTAAAGCATCCTCTAAGGTATGTTGATATTTACGATCAGGATATCATTAAGACAATGCTTCAGTTTACAAGTGACACTATCAAAATCATTAGACGCCCTGTGTATAAAAAGTTTTTAGGTGAGATATTCAACAAGTTTTCAGTTCTTCATAACTTGCCCAGGGCTTTGCTGTACGATTCTTCCGGGGATGTGTCTACCCCGCCTAAATTCCACATATCAAAGCAGAAAGCAATGGATTGTGTTGAAATGTATTATAGTGGACTAAAATAGTTATTTAGAGCAAATCGATAAGCTAAAGAATCAATCAAAGAAGCATAAATGCACCTCGTCCGTCGTAGAGGGGATCCAAGTCGGCGCGAATACCGCACGCCGTTTTGAGTACGACCAAAACGGGAACATTATTGGCGCATATGGGGTAAAATACTCTGTTGTCAATGGAGTAACGGATATAGGTTTTGCGTGTGGTTTAGGGTTTTCTATTTCATTCTAATAAACAAGAACGGTAGCAAGGAGGAAAGAAATGTTTTCTGTTTCTGCTCAATTGAAACTGTGTTGGATCCCGTTTGTAAATTTTATTTATTCCGCTATTTCTTTTTATAAAAACCAACATCTTTTAAAAAAGAACTGGTTTTTTTATCTATTTGCTTTTTTCGGGGGCGGGGTGCTTTTGGTTCGTTTTTTTCTGTTTGCAGTAGAATGGCTGCTATGGAACTTATTTCAAATTGACATACCGGATCAAATCATTTTTGTTTTTATGACAATTCCGGTTTCTCTAGCTTTGATTGCAACCCAACACAAATGCCTAATTCAATAAAGCGCCGAACTGAAACTTATGGCAACCTCGCCATTCTCAAAGATAAGCTGCGTGGCACCGAGACGCGCTACGTCTATGACCTTGCCGACCGCCTCGTGCGCGTAGAGGACTCCGCGGGACTCACCGCGACCTACGAGTACTTCTGCGACAACGCAGGCACGCGTCCGAATGAGGGTTTCAGTAAAAACGATGTAATTAAGATTTATCCTAATGTTCGCTATGATGGAGATGCACTAAAATGAAACAATTAATTTTAGTTTTAGTTGCTGCTTTGATGGTTTTTTTAGTCGGCTCGTGTGCTTTCATGCCGGCAACCGGCAACGAGGCAAGCTCAAATTCGGAATATACACAACCTCCGGCAACCGATCATGAAACAAGCCAAAATACGGAGCACACGCAAAAACCGGACAATAGCCAAGCCATGGATGATGTGCCAAATCGGAATGGCGCGGAAGAACAGAACGTTCCTGGCGAGCTTCCCTTGGAAGCAAAGTACGGCGGTTGTATGGATAAGGGCGCGGAATTCTTTGTTTATCATCAAAGCATTTATTGCCGAGAGAATGAACGCGATACTCTTCTGTGGGAAAAACCGGCTGAATTAAAAGATGCCACCGTTTCCGATTTGTTTGTTTGGGAGGACAGCCTTTATTTTCTCACGTACAATTCGATGGATGCATTTCAATTGAAGGTTTGGGAACTTTGTTTGTCCACACAAAATGTCCGGTCTTTTCAAGAAAAAGAGTGGAAGACCGCTTCGTATCACGAATCCCTATCTTATGACGGCAACTTGTTTTTGGAAATTGGCTTCGATCTTTATTGCTTTGACTTGACAACAAAGGAGATCACACACCTTTTGGCGGATGTGTCGGGGTTTTCTTGTTGGAACGGAAAACTGTTTTGCGTCGATAAGATGGAGAAAACCTTCACGATTTACTGCTATAACCTAAAGACTCAAAATAAAGAAATCTTTTTGGGTGACGGCATTCAGGAGGAACAAGAGTCGCCAAACACACAATATCGAGACATCGTGTGTGTCGGAGAAGATCTGTTTTATTATCAATGGTTTCCGACGGGAATTTATTGTTACAACGCGAACGAACCCGTTTTGATCAGCGAAAACGATGCGATAATTGCTTATTCAATGTTTTCTTTTTCGGATTGCTTGTATTTTTTGGAACAAGAAAACGAAGTCAAATTGATCAAATACGATCCCGAAGCAAAGGAGTTTTCCGAGGTCTGCGTGCTGGAGGATTTCGACCGCTTTTATGGTGATGTTCACAACGGAATTATGAAGTACTACGGAACAGACGGAGAAAAATATCTTCCATTGGCAGAATAGTTTCACCAAATGAAAGGAGTGTTCTTTTTTGTCAAAGAATCAGAACATCGCCTCACGAAGCAGCTCTATCTCGTAGAGTTACAGGGTACGAAGGTGGTCTTAATCGAATAGGCGATCCTGAATATGCAATCGCATGGGATTATGCTTATGAGTTAGCCGGATATTTAAAAAATGGCGATTATGCTTCTATCCCTTGCCCAAAAGGGATTACCGAAAAACAGATTTCTATGTATTACGCGCCAATGTTTAACCCTACTCAGTGTATCTATGATTATTCAGCGTTAGATACTGTTACGATTGGTGATAATGTTTTTTATGCGGAAGAGTGGTGAGTGAAATGAAAAGAGTTTGCTTGTTTATTTTGATATTCCTCTTTTTTGGTGCAGCTTGTACCAATGCAAAACAGGCGGATGAATCTTTTTTGCAAAATGAAAACGGTACTTTTACCATAAAAACAGAGCAGGCAACGTATGAAAACTATAAAGTGGTTTATACATGCAAAGACCGGTCCGAGGACATTCGTTCTGCAACGGTGTATGGACTTCCGTTTGAGGAGTATGTTCCGGTTTTGGTTGTTCAAGCGAAAGAAAGAACGCTTTGTTTTGAGCTGTCGTCCTGCGCCGGTTTTTATCCGATCGTCAACCTCTGTGATTTGACGGGGGATGGCAAGGATGAGGTTTTGGTTTTGAGTACTCGCACAGCAAACGGCATCGGCGTTTATACAACCTATGTTTTGGATGTGGGAGAAACTTCTCTTGAGGTGCTGTATCGTTTCCCGTCTTATGATTACGAATATTCCGGACCGGAAGCGCAGATCCCTTGGGAAGAATTGAATCTTGGGTTCAAAACAGAAGTTTTGCCCCGGTGGCGCATTCAATTGACTTATGGTAAAACCAATCAAACATTTGTTCTGGAAGTGCCGCAAGAAATGCGCCGATTTGTTGGCGCACATGATAACAAAGGAAATCCGAATAAAGAAGAATTGGATCTTCATTTCGGCACGTTTTATCAGTTGAAAGCCGAGGATACAGACGGTGACGGCACTTTCGAAATTGTGGCAGATCAATCTTTTTCTTTTGGAACAATGAGAAACAGCGGAACGGCTGTTCTTACATTGAAATACAATGCCGATGTTCGGTCGTTTGAGATCATTGACGTCAAGATAGAATCAGCGCAACTAAACGTGTAAAAGGTTTATAAAAGAAAGAACCGAGGGGAGTTCCTCGGTTCTTTTCTCGGCGGAAGGGGCCCCTTGCCCGGCGCGGGGAAAGCGGCGGCGCGGCAGCTCTTTTCGGAATTTGGCGCGAGGGGCTTGCATTTTTTGAAAATCGGTGGTATAATATGGTACGCAGAATGATAAAGAGGATGAAAAAGAGTGGAGTTGCCACTCTTTTTTGACTTTTTGAAAGGAGTGTTCTTTTTTGTCAAAGAATCAGAACATCGCCTCTCGAGTGCGCGCGCTCATTGAGGAGCCGATCCGCGAGGCGGGCTACCTTCTCTGGGACGTGGACTTTGCAAAAGAGGGCCCGGACGACACACTCTTCGTGGTGATCGACCGTCCCGAGGGCATCGGCCTGGACGATTGTGCCGCCGTGACGCACCTGATCGATCCGATCCTCGACGAGGCCGACCCGATCCCGACGAGCTACTATCTGGAGGTCTCCAGTGCGGGCGCCGAGCGCACGCTCAAGACCGCGGAGCAGTTTTCGGCGATGCTCGGGCGCGAGGTCGTCGCGAGTCTCTACTCACCGCTCGACGGGAAAAAAGAAGTTGCGGGAACACTCGTCTCCTACTCGGAAGGCACCGTCACCGTCGGTGACGTGGTATTGGAAAAAGGCCGCTATTCCGCGGTGCGCACCGTGGATCCATCCATGCAGTAAAAGAAAAGGGAACAAAATTATGAACAACGAATTTTTTGACGCTCTGGAGCTCTTGGAATCCGAAAAGGGGATCGCCAAGGAATACATGATCGAAAAGGTCGAGGCCGCTCTCATGACCGCCTACAAGAAAGAGGCGGCGGGACAGGAGAACGTCCGCATTGCCATTGACCCCGAGAAGCGCCGCGTGAAGATGTATATGCAGCGCACCGTCGTCGAGGAGGTCACCGATCCCGAGTGCGAGATCAGCCTCGAGGACGCGCGCGAGATCAAAAAGCGCATCAAGGTCGGCGACGTCATTGAGAAGGAGATCAAGCCGAAGGCCTTCGGTCGCATTCCTGCGCAGACCGCGAAGATGGTCATCATTCAGGGCATTCGCGAGGCCGAGCGCGGCAAGATGATCCAGGAGTACGAGGAGAAGAAGGAAGACATTCTCACCGCCCGCGTGCGCCTCATCGACCCCAAGACCGGCAACGCCATTCTGGAACTCGGCAAGAACCAGTTCACCCTGACCCGCGCCGAGATGCTTCCGCAGGACAACTTTGTCGCGGGCGATCACATCCGCGTCTACGTCATGGAAGTCAAGAAGGAATCCCGCGGCCCGATCGTCATGATCTCCCGTACCCATCCGGGTCTTGTCCGTCGCCTCTTTGAGCGCGAGGTGCCCGAGATCCAGGACGGCACCGTGCTGATCCATTCCGTCGCCCGCGAGGCGGGAAGCCGCACGAAGATCGCCGTCTACTCCAAGGACGAGAACGTCGATCCCATCGGCGCCTGCATCGGCGTCAAGGGTCTCAGAAAGCAGAGCATCACGAGCGAGCTCGGCGGCGAGAAGATCGACATCGTCAAGTATTCCGAGGACGCAGCCGAGTTCATCGAGGCCGCGCTGTCTCCCGCGACCGTTCTGTCCGTTGCCGTTGCGGAGGATAAGAGCTGCCGCGTGCTCGTCGCGCCCGACCAGCTCTCGCTCGCCATCGGCCGCGAGGGTCAGAACGCGCGTCTTGCCGCCCGCCTGACCGGTTATAAGATCGACATCAAGGCGGCACTTTGATGACCGAAAAGAAAAAGCCCTCCCGTCGCTGTTGCATCTGTATGCAGCATTTTGAAAAAGAGGAACTTGTGCGCGTGCTCAAGACGCCCGAGGGGGAAGTCATCCTCGACAAGTCGTATAAGAAAAACGGGCGCGGCGCGTACGTCTGCAAGAATGCCGAGTGCTTGAAGAAGGCGCGTAAGAGCCGCCGTCTTGATCATTCGCTCAAGGTCAGCGTCCCCGAAGAGGTCTACGAACGGCTGGAGAGGTTGATCCATGAGGGATAAGTTTTTGTCCTCGCTCGGCCTTTGCCGACGGGCAGGAGCGCTGTTTTTCGGTGCGGAGGCCGTCGCTTCCGCCATCCGAAAAGGGGAAGCCGCGCTGGTCTTCACCGCCGCGGACATCTCCGAGAAAAGCCTCAAAAAAGTCGTCACCTCCACCGCATTCTACGGTGTGGAGCACCGCAGAAGCGAAAAGACGATGGCAGAACTTTCCGACGCCCTCGGCGTGACGCACAACGTCGCCGCCGTTGCGGTGAAGAAATCGACTTTCGTCAACTTGTTTTAGATCGTATCGTTTTCAATCGTAATTTCAGTCAAACCCAGAGAATACGGAGGCCCTATGGCACAACAAAAAGTCAAAATCAACGAGCTTGCAAAACAGATGTATCTCAAGGGAAAGGATCTTGTCGACGCCCTTGCGGAAATGAAGATCGAGCGTTCGATCTCCGCTTCCATTGAGGAAGAGGAGGTCAACCTTCTCCTGGAACATTTGACCTCCAAGCAGAAGCTCGACGACATCAATCCGTATCTTGCAGGCAAGATCACGCTCGTCGTGCCGGAGGCCGTGAGGGTCGCCACCGAGCGCGCCGCTGCCGCCCGTGAGGCGGAGGAGCGTCGCATCGCGGAGGAAAAGGCCGCCGAGGAACGTCGCATCGCGGAGGAGAAGGCTGCCGCCGTGGCCGCCGAAGCCGCCGAGCGCGCCAAGGAGGAAGCTGCCGCCGCGGAGCGTGCCCGCCGTGAGGCTGCCGCTCGCGAGGCAGGCAAGCTTGCCCGTGAAAAGAAGGAGGCCGAGGAGCGTGCCGCCCGCGAAAAGGCGCAGAACGAGCGTTACGACCGCGGCCGCCAGACGGCAAAGACCGCCGAGAAAAAGAAGGACGAAAAGGGTCGCGAAAAGAACGCGGGTCGTGCCCGCCAGACGCAGACCTTCTCTTCCACCAACACCAGCTTTGTCGAGAAGCAGCAGAACGTGCGCATCATCGACACTCGTATGGTGGAGATCGACCTGTCCAAATACGACGAAAAATACTATGAGCTCTCCGGTGACTCCCGCACCGAGGCGCGCCGCCGCACTCAGCAGCGCCGTCAGCGTCCGGGTCAGCGTCCCAAGGGCGGCAAGAAGTCCGCGCCCGTGCGCGCGTCTCTGCCGGATTTGATCCATCTGCCCGAGATGCTCTCTCCGAGCGATCTGGCGCGTGAGTTGCGTCTGCCCACCGGCGACATTCTGAAAAAGCTCTTCGGACTCGGTTTCCGCGTGAGCATCAACCAGTCCATCGACTACGCCACCGCCGAGATCGTCGCCGACGAATACGGCGTTGCCTGTGAGCCGATCAAGGTGGTCACCATCGAAGAAAAACTCATCGACGAGTCTGCCGACACCGACGAAAACCTCGCCACCCGTCCTCCGGTCGTGGTGGTCATGGGTCACGTCGACCACGGCAAGACCTCGCTGCTCGACGCCATCCGCCACACCTCCGTCACCACGGGTGAGGCAGGCGGCATCACTCAGCACATCGGTGCGTACCGCGTCAAGGTGCAGGATAAGTACATCACCTTCCTCGACACCCCCGGCCACGAGGCCTTTACCGCCATGCGTGCCCGCGGTGCCAACATCACCGACATCGCGATCCTGGTCGTCGCCGCGGACGACGGCATCATGCCGCAGACCGTCGAGGCGATCAACCACGCCAAGGCGGCGAACGTCTCCATCATCGTCGCCATCAACAAGATGGATAAGCCCGGCGCCAACGCCGACAAGGTCATGCAGGAACTCACGAAATACGACCTCGTTCCCGAGGAATGGGGCGGCGACGTCATTTGCGTCCCCGTGTCCGCTCTGACCAAGATGGGCATCGACGATCTTCTTGAGAACGTGATGCTCATGGCGGAAATGGCGGATCTCAAGGCCAACGCCGACCGTGAAGCGCACGGTGTGGTCGTCGAAGCCCGACTCGACAAAGGCCGCGGCCCCGTTGCGACCATGCTGGTCAAAAACGGCACGTTGCATACGGGCGACGTGGTCATCGCCGGTGAGGCGGTCGGCCGCGTGCGCGCCATGACCGACGAAAACGGCCGCGTCGTCAAGGTTGCAGGCCCCTCCACGCCGGTGGAGATCCTCGGCCTCTCCGAGGTTCCCGGTGCCGGCGAGCACTTCCACGCCGTCAAGGACGAAAAGATGGCGCGTGAGCTTGCCGAAGAGCGTCGCGCCAAGCAGAAGGAAGAGGGCTTCAAGGCAAACGCCAAGGCCTCTCTGGACGACATCTTCCAGCAGATCCAGGGCGGTGTCAAGGATCTCTCCCTCGTCGTCAAGGCCGACGTGCAGGGCTCTGCCGAAGCCGTCAAGGCCTCTCTGGAAAAGCTCACCAACGAGGAAGTCCGCGTCTCCGTCATCCACGCGGCAGTCGGTGGCATCACCGAAAACGACGTCATGCTCGCCAGTGCGTCCAACGCCATCATCATCGGTTTCAACGTGCGTCCCGACCGCGGAGCGATTGACTCTGCCGCGCGTCAGGGCGTCGACATCCGCACCTACCGCGTCATCTACGAGTGCCTCGAGGAGATCGAGGCGGCCATGAAGGGGATGCTCGCGCCGACCTTCAAGGAGGTCGTGCTCGGTCACGCGCAGGTGCGCCAGCTCATCCGCGTCCCCGGAAGCGGCATCATCGCGGGCTGTTACGTCACCGACGGAAAGATCACCCGCGGCGCGTCCATCCGCGTGCTGCGTGACAACATCGTCATTTTCGAAGATAAGCTTGCCAGCCTCAAGCGTTTCAAGGACGACGTCAAGGAAGTCGCCCAGAACTACGAATGCGGCATGGGTCTGGAGCGCTTCAACGACTTGAAGGAAGGCGACGTGTTTGAAGCCTTCGTGATGGAGGAAGTGCAGGCGTGAGTCACCGCACGGGTCGCATCAATGAGGCGGTGAGAGAGGCTCTCAACCGCGCTCTCGTCTACGTGAAGGATCCCCGTGTCACCGGTGCCATCGTTTCGGTGAGTGCCGCAGAGGTCTCGGGCGATCTTTCGACGGCGAAGATCTATCTGTCCATTCTCTCGGGCGATACGAAAGAGGTGCTTTTGGGCATGCGCGCGGCGCACGGCTTTTTGCGCACCTTTCTTGCCAAGGAGTTGAATCTGCGAAAAACGCCGGCGCTGACCTTCCTTCGGGACAACTCTGCGGAAAGCGGTGCCCACATTGCAGAGCTCTTAAAAGAGATCTGCGCGAAAAACGAAGAACTATGAACAAAGAAGCTTTACACAATTTTGCGTCGTTTCTTCTCTGCGAAGAGACTGACGAGGTCTGTTTCGCCTGTCACGTTTCCCCGGACGGAGACACGCTGGGGAGTGCTTTTGCGCTCGCCCGTCTTGTCCGCGCGCGCGGCAGGCGTGCCTTTGTTCACGTGCCGGAGGCGATCCCGGAAACGCTCCTCTTCTTGACCGAGGGCTTTGACAACGCGCCCTTTGAGCCGAAGACGGTCGTTGCCGTGGACGTCTCCACGCCCGACCGGCTCGGGGCGGATTTTCCGTATCCCGACCGCGTCCGTGCGGTCATTGACCACCACAAACACAACTCCTTTGACGTTGCCGTCTCCTTTGTCGAGCCGGACGTCTCGGCGACGGGATTGCTCGTCGCCGCCGTCTTTGACGAGGCGGGAGAAGCGTATACTCCCGAGGTCGCAACGGCTCTTTACGCCGCCGTTTCCACCGACACGGGCAGATTTTGCCATACAAATACCACAAGCGACGTCTTCCGTCTTGCCGCGCGGCTTTGCGAGATCGTCCCCGAACGGAATTTCGGTGCGCTCAATCGCAGGCTCTTCGTCGAACAGGACAAGGCGAAACTCGCCCTGGAAGCGTACATTCTCGCAAACGCCGAGACGTTTGACGATCTCGGTTGTGTCTTCTTCGTTCTGACGCAGAAACTGCGCCGCCGCTTCGGCTTGACCGAGAAGAGTGATCTGTCCTCGCTTGTGGACGTCATCCGCCGTTTTTCGGGTTACTCGGTCTTCGTGCTTGCCAAAGAGCAGGAGGAGCGCGGCGTCTACAAGCTTTCCGTGCGAAGCGAGGCGACGCCGACTGCCATCGACCTCTGCCGTCCCTTCGGCGGCGGCGGACACGAAAAGGCGGCAGGCTGTACCATCCGCGCAAGGAGTGCGCGCGCGTTGAAGAAGATCTTTCTTTCCTCACTGGAAAAAGGAACGAAATGAACGGGATCTTAAATCTGTATAAAGAGGAAGGGATGAGCTCCTTTCTCGCGGTGAAGCTCTGCCGCGGCATTTTTCAGACGAAAAAAGCCGGTCACGCCGGCACGCTCGATCCGCTTGCCACGGGTGTTTTGCCGATCCTGATCGGAAATGCCTGCGGTGCGGCGAGCCATTTTTTGGCGGATACGAAGGCGTATCGTGCCACCTTTGTCGTCGGCTTTTCCACCGACACCGAGGACGTGACGGGGACGAGAACGGCGGAGAACGCCGTTCGTCCCACACTCGCCGAATTTCAGACGGCGGCAAAGTCCTTTCTCGGAAAGACCCTCCAGACGCCGCCGATGTACTCGGCAATCAAAAAGGACGGACGTCCCTTATACGAGCTTGCCCGACGCGGCGAGGAGGTCGAGCGCGCCTCTCGCGAGATCGAAGTGAGCAACATTTCCGTTGAACAAGGCGAGGCGGCAGACGAGTTCGTCCTTACGGCGACCGTTTCGGGCGGCACCTACATCCGCACCCTCATCTCTGACGTTGCGGGGCGCCTCGGCGCGCTCGCCACGATGAAAACGCTCTGCCGCGTGCGTCACGGCGATTTCGACCTGACGGACGCCGTCACGCTGGAACAATTGCGCGAAAAACTGGCGCGCGGAGAAGACCTGTCCGAACTGTTGCTTCCCGTGGAGCGCGCGTTTGCGCCGCTTTGTGAGATCCGTCTTTCTGCCTTTTACGCACGGCTGATGAAACACGGCGCCCAGATCTACGTCAAACGAGCGCGCGTCGGGCGCGAACTGCCCTTGGGAGAAAAGGTGCGCGTGACGGATGAAAACGGCGTCTTTTTCGCTCTGGCGGAAAAACGCGAGTTTGAAGACGGCGAGGCGTTCAAGGCGCTCAAACTCTTTTTGTAAGCGCATAAAAACGGCGATTCCTGCCATACTATTGTAAAAACGAAAAGAGCAGGAAAAACCGATGAAAGCAGTCCTTTTGGCAGGCGGTCGCGGCACGCGGCTCGCCCCTCTGACCGACACTTGTCCGAAACCTTTGGTGCGCGTTCTGGACATTCCCGTCATTGAGTACGCGTTTGCGACGCTCAAAAAGATGGGGATCACCACCGCCGCCGTCACCACCTGTTACCGCGCCGACGAGATGCGCGCGGTCTTGGGTGACGTGGTGCACGGAGTCGACGTTTATTACGTGAAGGAAGAGACGCCGCTTGGGACGGCCGGGGCTGTGAAAGCCTGTGAAGAATTTTTGGACGAGGACTTTCTCGTCTTGAGTGCGGACGCGCTTTTTGATCTGGATCTGGACCTTGCGCTGGATTTTTTTGAACAACACCGTCCGCTTGCCGCGCTCGTGCTCACCGAGCGCGACGACGTCGGGGAATACGGTCTGGTCCGCACGGACCGCGAGGGTCGCATCCTCGGCTTTTCGGAGAAGCCCTCCTGGCAGGGCGTCTTCACAAACCGCATCAATTGCGGTATTTATCTCTGCCGAAAAGAGATCCTGTCACACCTGGAGGCGGGGGTTCCGACGGACTTTTCGCACGATCTGTTTCCGCGCCTTCTCTCTGCGGGCGAGGATCTTCGCGGCGTCTGTCTGGAGGGGTATTGGTGTGACATCGGAAATGCCGCCGCCCTTTACGACTGCAACATGGATGCGCTTTACGGCAGGATCCGCCTGCCCCTGATTCCACGCGGACGCGTGCTGCAAAGCGGCGCGACGAAGAGTTTCGTCGGCGAAGGGGCTGTTCTGCTCGGAGCCTCGCGCATTGAAGAGAGCATCATCGGTGCCGCCTCGCGCGTCATCGGCGCACAGATCCGTGCCTCCGTCATCGGACGCGGCGCGACGATCGAATCGGGCGCGACGGTCACCTCGTCCATCGTCGGGGATCGCCTCCGATGCGAAAAGGGTGCCGCCGTCTCGGCGTACTCGGTTTTGGGCAACGACGTGCACGTCGCGGAATTTGCCCGTACCGACGAGGGCGCGCGCGTTTCGGCAGGAGAAACGGTCACCGTGAAAGAAGACGGCTTTGTAAAGCCGTGCGAGCATTTTAACGGGGGAGTCTTTTCCCTTCAGGGGGACATCTCTGCTCTGGAACGGGAGTTTTTTGCTCTCGGGACGGCACTCGGGGAGACGGTCGACACGCTTTTTTGCGGCGTTTCTCAGGGGAAGCTTGCCTCCTTTGCCGCAAGTGCGCTCTGTCTCGGGGCACAGAGTCGCGGCGCGTGCGTGCGCCGTGCCGATTCGGCAACGGAAGAGATGACGCGCTTCGTTGCCGCAACGAGCCGCACACCGAGCGTTTTCGTGCGCGCGAAGGAATCGGCGCTTTTTGCCGAAGCACAGCTGTTTGACGAAAACGGTCTCTCGCCGCTTTCCGCATTTTGCCGTGCGGTTTCCTCCCGTCTTTGCCAAAACGAGACGGGGGAGGAAAAGGAGGTCGGCGTTTGCCTCGATACCGGCGCAAAGACGCAAGACGCTTATCGGACCTACCTTGCCGGACTGCTACCGCCGCTGGAGGGCAAGACGCTTACCTTTTGCGAGAGTGAGACGGCAAAAGTGCTTTCCGAGGCTGCGCGCGAATGCGGTGCCGAGACGCACGTTTCCTCAATGTCGGACGGGCTGTTTTTTGACGTGGATGCGTCCCGTCTCGCACTTTTCGTTTATCTTGACGGAAAGCTTCTCTGCGACGCAGAGCATCTGCGCGCCGCGATCCTGCTGGGTGACCGAGAGGGGAGAAAGACGCTTTTTTGCCGCGCGCCGCTTGCCGTTGAGGTGGAAGAGACGCTTCGCCGCCGCGGCATACTCATCCGCTATCCCGAGGTCTATTTGCCGCGCGGCATCGACGAGGTCGAGCGCGCCGCGGCGTTCTGTGATTTTTATTTGTATGATCTTGCCGCTCTGTGTGCGGCAGGCTTGAAGTATTTTTATTCTCTGTCGAAAGAATTTGACGCAAAGACTTTGTTTGGGGCATTGGAGAGTCTGCCGACCTTTGCAATGCAGAAACGCGAATATATTTTTGAAAAACGGGATAGTGCACGGCTCTTTTCCCGTCTCTGGGATGAGGCGGAGGAGAGCGAGGGCGGACTTCTGCTGCGCCACGGCTCCGGCGTTGCCCATCTGTATCCTGCGCACGGCCGCGTGAGGATTTTGAGCGAGGGTGCGGATGCGGAAGCCGCCGCTGAGCTCTGTGACTGGACCGAAGAACGATTAAACACCACACTCAAGAGTGTTTTGAGGAGAAACGAATGAAAGAAACAAAACAAGCGACCGCCCCGAAAAAACGGGCGGTCAGAAAAACGCCGGAAGAAATCGCCCTGATGGAAAAGGCGGCGCAAAAGCGTGCCGCGAAGGCGAAAAAAGAAACAGCGTCGAAAAAGACGAAAAAGACGGAGGGCACCGCAAAGAAGACGCGCGAGAAATTGCGCATCATCGCCCTCGGCGGACTTGACGAGATCGGTCGCAACCTGACGATCCTCGAGTACAAGGACGAAATGATCATCTTCGACTGCGGACTCGGATTCCCCGACGACGATATGCTCGGCGTGGATCTCGTCATTCCCGATTTTTCGTACATCAGCCAAAACCGCGAGAAATTGCGCGCGGTCTTCCTCACCCACGGGCACGAGGATCACATCGGCGCGCTCCCGTATTTTCTGCGCGATTTCCACGTCCCCGTCTACGGCACGCGCCTGACGCTGGGGATCTTAGAGAACAAACTGCCCGAACACCGTCTGGAGAAAAAGCCGGACTTGGTGCGCATCTCGGCGGGTGAGCGCATCCGCGAGGGCGCCTTTGAGGTGGAGGCGATCCGCGTCAACCACTCCATCCCCGACAGCCTTGCCTTTGCCGTGCGAACCCCCGTCGGAACGGTGGTGCTCACGGGCGACTTCAAGATCGATCTCACCCCCATCGACGGCGAGGTGACGGATCTGACGCGCCTCGGCGAGATCGGTCGGGAGGGAGTGCTTGCCCTTCTGTGTGAGTCGACGAATGCGGAACGCCCCGGCTACACCGCCTCGGAACGAACCGTCGGACGCGCGCTTGAGGAGATCTTCCACGGTTGCAAAAAGCGCGTGGTCATCGCCACCTTCTCGTCGAACGTCCACCGCGTCCAGCAGATCATCGACACCTCCGTGCGCTACGGGCGCAAGGTCGCGGTCATGGGCAGAAGCATGACGAACATCCTGTCCGCCGCGCGTGAGCTCGGCTACATCCGCATCCCCGAGGGCGTGCTCATCGACGTTGAGGAGATGCGCGCCTACCGCCCGAATCAGCTGACGCTGATCACCACGGGCAGTCAGGGGGAACCGATGAGTGCCCTCTCGCGTATGGCCTTCGGGTCGCATACGCAGGTGTCGCTCGGGCTCGATGACCTCGTCGTCATTTCGGCGAATCCCATCCCCGGAAACGACCGCGCCGTCGGACGCATCATCAACGAACTTCTGCGCAACCACGTCAGCGTGGTGTACAGCTCCGTTGCCGACGTGCACGTGTCGGGTCACGCCTGTCAGGAGGAGATCCGTACCGTGATGGCACTCTTGAAGCCGAAGTACCTCATCCCCGTCCACGGCGAATACAAGCACCGTGCCCAGACGAAGCTTCTCGGTCAGTCGATGAACATCCCCGAGAAGAACATTCCGCTGCTCGACATCGGGCAGGTCGCCGTGGTCAGCGAGAAGGAGATCAAGGTCGCCGAGACGGTGACCGCCGGAAAGCTCCTCGTCGACGGAAGCGGTGTGGGCGACGTCGGCGCTGTCGTCTTGCGCGACCGCCGCACCCTCTCGCAGGAGGGACTCGTCGCCGTGGTCATCGCCGCCGACATCAAGGAGGGCTACCTGATGAGCCAGCCCGAGATCGTCACGCGCGGCTTCGTCTACGTCAAGGAATCGCAGGCGCTCATCGACGAGATGCGCGACCTCGTGCGCGACGTGGCGGACGACTATCTCTTCAACTCCCACCGCATTGACGAAAACGAACTCAAGGCGAAGATTCGCGACGAGCTCTCGCGTTTCCTCTTTGCCAAGACCAAGCGCCGCCCCGTCGTCCTCCCGATCGTGGTGCGCGTGTAAAAAACGAAACAAAAAAGCAGAGCAAATTTGCTCTGCTTTTTTATGTAAAAAGGGGAAAACGCCTCTTGAAGAAAGACTCGGTTTGTGATATACTGTGTAGGAATTTGAAGTTTTTTGAAACGGAGGTCATCATTTTGCAGCGCCGAGGATTTGACAACGATCTGTACATTCAGAAGCAATCCGCAGAGATTGCAAAGCGCATCGCCATGTTCGGCGACAAGCTGTATCTCGAGTTCGGCGGCAAGCTCTTCGATGATTTCCACGCCTCCCGCGTGCTTCCGGGCTTTGCACCCGACTCGAAGATCACGATGCTCAAGAGTCTTTCGCGCGACGCGGAGATCGTCATCGCCATCAAGGCGGACGACATCGAGAAGAACAAGATCCGCGGCGACTACGGCATCACCTACGACGCGGACGTCTTGCGCCTCATCGACGCGTTTCGCGGTGAGGAACTCTTCGTTTCCAGCGTCGTCATCACGCAGTTTGCCGGTCAGGCGTCTGCCGCGACCTTCCGCCGCAAGCTCGAACGCTACGGCGTGCGTGTGTACTATCATTATTCCATCGAGGGCTACCCCTCGAACGTCTCCGCCATCGTCAGCGAGGAGGGCTTCGGTCAGAACGAGTACATCGAGACGACCCGTCCACTCGTCGTGATCACCGCTCCCGGCCCCGGCAGCGGAAAGATGGCGACCTGCCTCTCCCAGCTTTACCACGAGCACAAGCGAGGCGTCAGCGCGGGCTACGCGAAGTTTGAGACCTTTCCGATCTGGAACCTGCCCTTAAAGCATCCCGTCAACCTTGCCTACGAGGCGGCGACGGCGGATCTGGACGACGTCAATATGATCGACCCCTACCATCTGGAAGCCTACGGAGAGACCACCGTCAACTACAACCGCGACGTCGAGGTCTTCCCCGTGCTCTCCGCGATCTTTGAGAAGATCTCGGGCACCTGCCCCTACAAGTCGCCGACGGATATGGGCGTCAACATGGCCGGTTTTTGCATCTCGGACGACGAGGCGTGCCGAAAGGCCTCGGCCGACGAGATCCTCTGCCGTTACTACGCCGCGCTCGTTGCCGCACGCAAGGAGGAGAAGAATCCGGAGGCCGCAGCCAAGATCGAGCTCTTGATGAAGCAGGCGTCTCTGACGGCCGACGACCGTCCCGTGATCGCCGCCGCTCTCGCCCGCTCGGAGGAGACCGAGGGTCAGCCGGCAATGGCGATCGAACTTTCCGACGGGCGCATCGTCACCGGAAAGACGACTCCGCTGCTCGGCTCGTCTTCCGCCGCCCTTTTGAATGCGGTGAAGATGCTCGCGGGCATCGACGACGAGGTGCACTTGATCGCGCCCGAGGTCATTGAGCCGATCCAGAGACTGAAGACGGGCGTGCTCGGAAACCACAATCCGCGCCTGCACTCCGACGAAGTGCTCATCGCACTGACGATTTCCGCCTGTCACAGCGAAGAGGCGGCGCGTGCACTTGCAAAGCTCGCCTCTCTTCGCGCCTGCGAAGCGCACTCGACCGTGATCCTCTCCCAGGTGGACGAGAGCATCTACCGCAAACTCGGCATCCGCCTCACCTGTGAGCCGAAGTACCAGACGAAGCGGCTGTTCCACAAGGCATAACTCTTTCGGCCAACCGTTTTTTGCGGTTGGCCGCGTTTATTTGATTGGAAGCAGAAAACGATGATTCGAACGACCGAGCGACTCCTTCTTCGCCCGTGGCGAGAGGAGGATGCCGCAGAACTTTATCTTTACGCCAAGGATCCCCTTGTGGGGCCGCCTGCCGGCTGGCCGCCGCACGAAAGCGAGGAAGAGAGCCTCGCGGTCATCCGTTCGGTCCTTTCCGCGCCCGAGACCTACGCCGTTTGCCTCAAAGAGGACGAAAAGCCGATCGGGAGCATCGGACTCAAATTCGGTGCGGCGACCGACCTGACCGAGAGGACGGACGAGTGCGAGCTCGGCTATTGGATCGCGCGTCCCTTCTGGGGGCAGGGGCTGATCCCCGAGGCCGCGCATGAGCTGCTTCGGCACGCCTTTGATACCCTCGGTGTGAAGGCGGTCTGGTGCGGCTACTACGACGGCAATGAAAAGAGCCGCCGCGTGCAGGAAAAGCTCGGTTTCGTCTTTCATCATACGACCGAAGAGGTCGAGGTGCCGCTGCTCGGCGAAGTGCGCCGCGGTCACGTCTCTCTGCTTACTCGAACAGATTGGGAGGATTTGAAATGAATCAGAATAAAAAACTGGTGAAAACAGTTCTTTCCGCGCTGTTTTTGGCACTTTCGTACGTTTTGCCGTTTTTGACGGGACAGATCCCCGAGATCGGAGCAATGCTTTGTCCGATGCACGTGCCCGTGCTTTTGTGCGGATTTCTGTGCGGCTGGCCGTGGGGACTCTGTGTCGGCTTTGTTGCGCCTCTTTTCCGCTCGCTTCTGACGGGCGGCTTTCCGCCGCTCTTTCCGACGGCGGTCTGTATGGCCTTTGAACTGGCGACCTACGGTGCCGTTTCGGGGCTGATGCACAAGTATCTTCCGCCCAAAAAGGCGTACGTCTATCTTTCGCTGTTTTCTGCAATGCTCGTCGGACGTCTCGTTTGGGGCGCGGCGATGCTGCTTTGCCTCGGTGCCGGCGCGTTTGGCTTTGACGCCTTTTTTGCCGGTGCGGTGACGGGGGCACTTCCCGGGATCGCGGTGCAGATCGTGCTGGTCCCCGTGCTCGTCATTTTGACGGAGCAGTTGAATTTTTTGAAGTTGAGAGAGTAAATGGAACGAAACGAATACGAACCGCTCGTCCGAAACCTGCTGGAGCATCTTCGGCGCTGTCCCGCCTTGCAGATCGAGGACGCGCTGAAGTTTTTGCATCAGAGCGCGTTCGGCTGTGAGCATCTGGTGACGGACGAGTCCGCGGCGCGCGCATCCATCGTGCGCGAATACGGATCCTTTGAAGACTGTGGTTTGCCGCGCGTGGAACTGCTCGACGGCGAGTACTGTCGCGTCAGCCTTTCGTGGCTGGAGGACGGACTGTCGCCCGATACGCTTGCAAGGATCTTTTTCCTCTCTGCCAAAAAAGAGGAGGGGGGAAGGGCGCGCCTTTTGGAATTGCTCGCCGAACTTCGAACTCTGACGCGCCAAGGAGTGTTTCCCTTTGAAGCAAAGGCGTTGGAAGAGGCACTTGCCCGATGGGAGACGCAAAACTTTTGCGCTCTGCACCATTCGGATGCCTTTCGCGCCGCGTACCGCCCCGCCTACCGTGTGATCGCGCGGCGGTTTGCGGAGGCGTTGCCGCTTTTTTGCGAGATCGACCGCCGTCTGAAAAACGGGCCGCTCGTCGTGGCTCTCGAGGGTGGTGCCGCGAGCGGGAAAACGACGCTTGCAGGGATGTTTTCCGAAGTCTACGGTGCGAGCGTGATCCATATGGACGACTTCTTTTTGCGCCCTTCTCAACGCACGAGAAAACGATTGGAGGAGGTGGGCGGCAACGTCGATTATGAGCGTTTTGAAGACGAGGTGCTCGCCCCGCTCAGGCGATGCGAGACGGTGCGCTACCGCCCCTTTGACTGCTCGACGACATCGTTTGGTAAAACGGTTACGGTTGAGCCGAGCCGACTTGCGATCATTGAGGGCGCGTATTCGATGCATCCGTATTTCGGGGACTATGCAGGGCTTTGCGTCTTTTTGGACGTGGAAAAGGAGTGCCAAAAGGAGCGCATCGAACGGAGAAACGCAGAGGAGGTCGCCGCGCGGTTTTTCTCTGAGTGGATCCCGAAGGAGGATGCCTATTTTGAACGGATGAAGCCCAAAGATCGGGCAGACCTAGTATGGTCGGTCAAGAAAAACGGTCGGTGAGAAGTCTCACCGACCGTTTTGTTGTGGACTAAATCAGGGTTCCTTTGACGTGAGTGCGGCGCCGATGACGGTGCCGTAGCGCGCGTTTTCGGGGATGAGGAAATTGAGGTGGAACATGCTCGAAAGATTTGCGAAGATCTCACCGGCCTGTTCCTCCTCGGCCATGCGTCCCGTGAGAACGATGTCGCGCACCGCCTCTCCGCGGGCGGCGAAGACTGCCATCATCCCGATCGTCTCAAAGACGAGGTTGACGATGCCGAGCGCGCGGTCGGCGGGGGTGGCGAGGTCGGAGAGCTTCCCGAAGTTTGCAGCCGTCGTTTCTGCCGGCAGGGAGGGAATGATGTTTTTTCGGGTCATATCGGAGATGCGAAGGTCGACGTGCGCGAGATCGCCGTCGCGCGCAAGCGCACACACGTGGGAGACGTGGTCGAGGTTCAAGATCTGCTTGGCGAGCCCCGAGAGGGTGCCGCCGCCGACGCCCGTGCCGCCGAGGTAGCGGTATTCGTCCTTTTTGGCGCGCACCATTGCAGTACCCGTGCCCATGCTGACCACGAGCGCGTCGGATAGTCCCGTCAGGTAGAGACCGCCGCGTCCGACCGCCTCAAACTCGCCGACGCATTCCACGGGAAGTCCGTAGGTGGTGCTGTCCACGAAGGAACTGCCGACGCCCGTGACGCGCAGACGCGAGATGTCGGAAAGGGAAATGCCGTTTTCCTGCGTGAATTTTCCGAAGGCTCCGTAGAAGGAGGCGAGCGGATCCGAGCCGCGCACGCTCATCGGGGTGATGAGTTTGCCCGTCTCGTCAAAGGCGCAGATCTTGGTCAGTGAGCCGCCGATGTCGATGCCGATCACGTATTTCATAACTGTCCTCTTTTGCATCCTCTCTTGACAGAGAGGGAGTTTGGGGGTAAAATACCCGTGTCAATGTGTTGAGAATTATAGCCTTTTTCCCCCTCTTTGTCAAGAAAGGGGCGGGTCGGTGTCCGAATTTTGAAAATTTGGGCTTGACAGAAGGCGAGATTTCATTATATAATAGGTTGTTATCGAAAAAGACTGTCCGCGAGGAGGTGTGACGAATTGAAAAGAACCTATCAGCCCAAGAAGCGCCAGAGACAGAAGGAACACGGTTTCCGCAAGCGTATGAGCACGAAGAACGGCCGCAAGGTTTTGAAGCGCCGCCGTCAGAAGGGTAGAGCTCGTCTCTCTTACTGAGGGAAGGGCCTGTCTCGTTTTGCCGAACGTAAAAACCCGCCGGAACTCCGCAGTATAAGCGGCACGGTGGGTTTTTTTACAACTACCGAAAACCAAGCGTCTACTCGGAGTCCTATGAAAAAACCCCTGCGCTCCGTCAAGGAGTCCTTTGTATTTTCCCGCGCGTATAAGAAAGGGAAGAGCGTCGTGACAAGCCACGCGGTTCTCTATCTTTTGCCGCGCAAAGGGGGAAGCGGACTCTCCCTCGGCATCACCGTTTCGAAAAAACTCGGCGGTGCCGTCGAGCGCAATCGGGTCAAGCGACTCGTCCGAGAAGCGACGCGTCTGCTTCTCGGAGAGCGTGCACAGACGCGTGACGCGGCGTTGATCGTCGTGGCGCGCTCCCGTGCGTTTTCCAAAAAAATGACCATGCCGCGCCTTCGCGCGGTGTTGGAGGAGGGCTATCGCGCCCTTGGACTTCTTTGAAATATCTTTTGATTTGGCCGATTCGGTTTTACCGCCGCTTTGTGTCGCCGCACCTCGGCGCGCATTGCCGCTTTACGCCGACCTGCTCCGCCTACGCCCTGACGGCGATCGAACGCTTCGGGTTTTTCAAGGGCGGCTGGCTCGCGCTGTGCCGCATCTGCCGTTGCAACCCCTTCGGAGGCTCGGGTCCCGATCCCGTGCCGGAGGCCAAAACAAAGAATAAGAAAGGTTGAAACATTCATGGATCTCATTCAACTGATTTGTACCCCCTTTTCGTACATCGTCTCGGCGGTGAACTCCTGGACGGGCAGCTATCTGCTCGCGCTTTTGGCGTTCACGCTGGTGATGAAGTTCGTGCTCTTCCCGCTGTCGATCAAGCAGCAGAAGAACTCCGTGCGTCAGGCGAAACTGCGCCCCCGCGAGGAGGCGATCCGCGCCAAGTACGCAGGCCGCAACGACAAGAAGACCCAGCAGAAGATGCAGCAGGAAATCATGGAGATGTATCAGGAGGAGAAGTTCTCCCCGCTCTCCGGCTGTCTGCCGCTTCTCATTCAGTTGCCGCTTCTCATCATCCTGTACAGCATCGTGCGCCAGCCGCTCATGTATACCGCGCGTTACAACAGCGCGGAGATCGACGCGCTTCGTTCCACGATGGCGATCACCGAGTATTACGACGCCCGTGCTGCTCTGGACGGTGCCAAGGGTGGGGATTTCTACCTGGAGCGCACCGACCGTGGCGAATACCGCTTCCTCGACCCCAAGACGGGTAAGATGAACCGAGTCCTCGCCGAGGAGACGGAAGGGCAGAAGATCCTTGTTTTCTATGAAGAAGACAAGGACGGCAAGTTCAAGAAGGACGCGCTCTACTTCGTCAAGGGAAGCTATACCCAGACCGAAAAGGGTGCCGAAAAGGCGTTCGGCGGCATTCCCGCGTATCCGTTTGACAAAAACGGCCTGCGTCTGGAAGAATCCGCGATGATCAGCCCCCTGCGCGACAACGCCGCGCTCTGGGCACAAAACGGTGAAAAGCCGGCTTACAATTACACGGAAGTCTACGCCCTCTTTGCCGAGGACGACGCCTCCTGCCGCTCGAAGGCGGATCTGAAGCTGCTCGAGACGCTGCCGAACTTTGAACTGTTCGACGGCGCCATCGACCTCGGCGCCACGCCAAAGTTTGAAGAGATGAACTGGCTGCTCGTCATCCCGCTTCTGACCCTCATCACCTCTTACGGCTCGCAGTGGCTCACCCGAAAATTCACCTACCAGCCGCAGACGGCGGATACGCAGAGCTCGATGCGCATGATGAACGTCTTTATGCCGTTTGTGAGCGTCTGGATCTCCTTTATGGTGCCTGCCGCTCTCGCGGTCTACTGGATCATGCAGAACCTCATCACCCCCCTGCAGCAGATCGTGCTCGCCAAGTGCTGGCCCGTGCCGAAGTACAGCGAGGAGGAGCTCAAGAAGCTGAAAAACGAATACGTCGCAAAGCAGAAGGGAAGAGTCGACAAGAAGTCGATCCCCGCGCCCAAGCGCCGTTCTCTGGTCTACGATGACGACGAGGATGAGGAGGAAACCCCTGCTCCCGCGCCCAAGAAGACCAAGGAACCGACGGAAGAATCGCCCATCGGGAAGGCGGACTTGAAATAAGTCAGAGCCTTCGAAACATAGATGCCCCAAAGAAGGAGGAAACCAATGCAAAAACGCGAAGTTTTCACGGCGAAGACCGTGGAAGAAGCGGTGCAGAAGGCCGCCGAGGCGGTCGGATGCACGGTCGCGGACCTGAACTATTCCGTTTTGGACGAAACCAAAAAGGGACTGTTCGGTCTGTCGAGTGAGGTGAAGATCGAGGTGCAGACGGAAGTTTCTGCCGCCGACGGTGCCCGTGAGTTTTTGGAGCGTGTGCTCTACGATATGGGTCTGGAGGAATCGACCGTCACTGCCGCCGAAAACGAGGACGGCGAGATCGTCGTGACCGTTTCCGGCGACAACCTCGGTGCAGTCATCGGACGCCACGGCGAGGTGATGGACTCTCTGCAGTACCTGACGAGCCTCGTCATCAACCGCGGAAGAAGTGACTACACCCGAGTGATTCTGGACATCGAGGGCTACCGCGCCAAGCGCGCGCAGTCGCTTGAGGAGCTGGCGGACCGTATGGCGGAGCGCGTTGCGCGCACCGGCCGTGCCGTGACGCTGGAGCCGATGAATCCGTATGAGCGCCGCATCATCCATTCCCGCGTGCAGGGAATCGAGGGCGTGACGACCTTCTCGGTCGGTGAAGGGGACGATCGCAAGATCGTCGTTGCTCCCGAGGGCTCCGATCCCGAGACCATCGAGATCCCCGACGCGCCCAAGCCCCGCCGTGACCGCCGCGACCGCCGCGATCGCCGTGACCGCCGCGACCGCCGCGAGAGAGCACCGCGCAAATCCACCGTGGATTACGCCGCCATCGCCGCGAGCCTGCCGCCCCGTGAGGTGCGTGAGGTCGTGAAGGCGAAGTCCATCGACGACCTCGGACTCGCCGACGTCGAGGACACCGTGGACGTCATCGTCGACAGAAAGTAAAAAAACAAAAAAGAAGCACGCTCTCGCGTGCTTCTTTTTTGTTTGGGTGTTCTTTTCTTCTTTCAGGAGAAAGAAGAAAAGAACCAAAAGAAGACCGCTGTACGGGGAGGGCAAAGGGAGGTGTGTTCTTCACAACCTGTGCCCGTATACCGGGGGCACAGGTTGCGGCAGGCGTTCGATGTGGGAGGCTGTTCTCTTGCTTCTTTCTTTTCTTCTTTCAAGAGAAAGAAGAAAAGAACCAAAAGAAGAAAGCTGTACGGGGAGGGCAAGGAGAGGAGTGTTCTTCACAACCTGTGCCCGTATACCGTGGGCACAGGTTGCGGCAGGCGTTTGGTGTGGGGGCTGTTCTCTTGCTTCTTTCTTTTCTTCTTTTAAGAGAAAGAAGCAAGGAACCAAAAGAAGAAAGCAAAGAGGGGAGACGCAAACACAAACGCCCCCCAAAGGCGCGGGTGCCGTTTGCGGCGCGGGGGATTGCGGTTTTTTCTTGTCAAGCGTCGTTCTTTGTGCTAAAATAATATAGTTTTAGGGAAAACGGACGAATACGGTCTGCTTTTTTCTCGCAGACGGCGCCCGCGTTTTGGGCGGCACTTGTGAAGAAGGCTTTCGTGTTTGCCGTCTCACTTTGCTTTTCTCTTTTCTCACGAAAAGAGAAAGAAAATAACG
>JAFQUW010000126.1 GCA_017408325.1 Clostridia bacterium
ACGAACTGAAAAATCTGGTACTTCAGAGTGAGCGCGTCTTGGTGATGGGTCACGCTCCTGCGGATCACGACTCGATCGGTGCCTGCGTCGGCCTTGCCCGTTTTTGCATGGAACTGTCCCGTCCCGTGCACATCGTGGCCAACCCCAACGACGTGAACTTGCGTCCGATCTTGCGTTCGCTGTCGATGCTCCCTGAGTACCGCGACGTTTTTCTGGATGCTGCCAGTGCGCAGGATCTGGTCGGCGCCTCGACCCTTCTGATCGTGGCCGACGTCAACAACGTGCGGATGTTTGAATCCGCGGCGATCTACGAAAACTCGCAGAACGTGGTCATCATCGACCACCACAGAAAGAGCGAGGAATTCGTGGTCGCACCGAAAATCACATACATCGACCCCGCGTCCTCCTCGGCCTGCGAGATGGTCAGCGAGATCTTGGAACAGAGCCTTTCCCGCGGCAGACTGCAGAAGGAAGAGGCGGAAGTGATGTTCGCCGGCATTATGCTGGATACCAAGCAGTTCACCCGCAACACCGGCACGCGCACCTTTGCCGCCGCGCAGTTCTTGCGTGATGCGGAAGCGAACCCCGCGCAGGCGCAACGTCTGTTCTCGACGAATCTGGAGACGATGCTCTCCGAGATCGATTTTGAGAAGAACGTCGTCATTTACCGCGACGTGATCGCCATTGCCGCCAGCGACAAGCCTGCCCGGCTCTCCGACAAGATCGCGGCAAGCCGTGCGGCGGATCGCCTGTTGAATCTGGAACACGTGCAGGCGACTTTCGTGCTCTGCAAGATCGACGACTGCACCCACATCTCTGCCAGAAGCGCGGGCAAAGTCAACGTCCAACTCATTCTGGAACGTCTGCACGGCGGCGGATATTTCGACGCGGCCGGCGCACAACTCAAAGGATTCGATTTCACGGAGGCGTTGGAACTCTTGAAGGAATCGATCGACGAATACTTAAACGTGGACCTGTAAAGGAGGTCGTAAAATGAAAGTCTTTTTGAAACAGGATGTGAAAAATCTGGGAAAAGCGGGCACGATCGTGAACGTTTCCGACGGATATGCCCGAAATTTCCTGTTTGCACGCGGTCTTGCCGTGGAAGCGGACAAGAACGCACAGTCTCAGGCGAAGAACAAAGAAAGTGCCGAGGCGTATCGTAAGGAGCAGGAACTTGCCGCCGCGAAGGAACTTGCGGCGAAGGTCGAGGCCGTTACCGTGAAGATCTCCGCCTCTGCCGGAGCCGACGGAAAACTCTACGGTTCCGTCACCGCCTCTCACATTGCAGACGCCCTCGCCTCTCAGGCGAAACTCTCGGTCGATAAGCGCAAGATCGTTCTTGACGCTCCGATCCGCACCTTCGGAACGAGCCGACTCGACGTCAAACTCTACCCGGGCGTGACCGCCAAACTGACCGTCGTCGTCAGCGAATAATTCCACGCTTTTCATTACACCATTTCGGAAAGGACAGCCATGGACTCTACCTTCTCCCAAACCGACGTGATCCGCACCGTCCCCGCATCCGTGGATGCGGAGCAGGCTTTGCTCGGCGCGATTCTGATCGACAGTCAGAAGATCGACGAAGTTGCGTCGATTGTCTCGGTGGAGGATTTCTACATCGAGGCAAACGGCGCGATCTACGCCGCCGCCCTCGCCTTGCATCAGATCAAACCGGACGTCGACGCGGTCATGATTCTGGAAGAACTCAAGAAAAACGGCGTCTTTCAGGAGAAAGAGGGTTACACTTATCTGACCCAACTGGCCGAGAGCACTCCGTCCGTTTCGAACGTGCGCGATTATGCGAACATCATCCGCGACAAGTCGCTTCTGCGCCGCTTGATCCAACTCACCGAAGAGATCCGCAACGAAGCCTTTGAGCAGTCTCAGGAAGCAAAGGATATTTTGCAGGACGCCGAACGTTTGATCTTCGAGTTGACGCAGGGATACGTCTCCAGCGAGTTCGTTACGATCGACCAGGCGTTCGTGAGCCTCTTTGCCCGTCTGCGTATGCTGCGCGAGAACAAGGGTGCTCTTGGTATCAAGACGCATTATTCGCAGCTCGACGACGTTTTGAACGGGCTGGAGGAGGGCGACCTCGTGCTCGTCGGTGCCCGCCCGGGTATGGGTAAAACGAGTTTTGTCTTAAACATCGCCACCAACGTCGCGCGTCACATCAAATCCACCGTTGCCATCTTTTCTCTGGAAATGAGCACGGTGCAGATCGCAAGCCGCATCCTCTCTTCCGAAGCGCGTGTGTCCTCGACTCGGATGCGCCGCGGCGATCTCAACGATGATGACTTTGCGAAATTCGTGGAGAGCACCAACGCGCTCTGCCACAATCACAACATTCTGATCGACGACACCGCGGGCATTACCGTGACGGATATGCGCTCGAAACTGCGCCGCGTCAAGAACCTCGGACTCGTCGTCGTGGACTACCTGCAGTTGATGCGCGGCCACGGCAAACGCTACGACAACAAAGTCAACGAAGTGGCGGACATCACCTGGGGACTGAAAATGATGGCGAAGGAACTCAAGGTTCCCGTCCTTCTTTGCTCCCAGCTTTCTCGTTCCAACGAAAAATCCACGGGCGGTCAGCGTCGTCCGCAGGCCTCGGACCTTCGCGATTCGGGCGCCATCGAGCAGGACGCCGACATGATCCTCCTGCTCTACAATCCGGAACACAACAATCCCGACCTGAAGGGGCAGTCCGGCTACGAGGTCGAGTGTATCGTCGCCAAGAACCGCCACGGCGCAACCAAAACGGTCAAACTGTATTGGGAAGGCGAGTTCACCCGCTTCTCCACGGTGGAGCACACGTACGAGAATGAAGCCCCGCCTGCCTGATGCGAGTCGTTGCGCCGAGAAAGTGCGGCGCCTTGTGGAAAAAGAATCGCTTCTCTCGGGAGTCAAGACGGTCGTTCTGGCACTCTCGGGCGGAAAGGATTCCGTCTGTCTGTTTCACGTTTTGCGCGAGGAACTTTCCCTTTGTGACATCCGCTTTCTGTGTGCGCACGTCCACCACGGCTTGCGTGGGGAAGCGGCGGATCGGGACGAGGCATTTTGCAGAACGCTCTGCTCTGATTACGGCGTCGGGTACCGAGCCTTCTTTTGCGACGTAGCTCAGGAGGCCCGACGCGAGAAACGCTCGTTGGAGGATGCGGCGCGTCACGCACGGTATCGTGTTCTCTTGGACTTCTGTCGCAAAGAAGGCGCCGTTCTTGCCACTGCACATACGGCAAGTGACGTCACGGAGACGGTCTTGATGCAGATCGCCCGCGGCGGCGGCCTTTCCGCCGCGACGGGAATCGCCCCGAAACGGGAAGACGGCGTGATCCGTCCGCTACTTTTTGTGACGGGCGAGGAGACCCTGGCTTTTTGCCAGAAGCGCGGGTATCCGTTCGTGACCGACGAGACGAATACCGACACCGCTTTTTTGAGAAACTTTTATCGGGAGCGCATCCTTCCCGTTATGCGCTCCAAACACGAAAATCTGGACTCTTCCTTCGTGCGTTTCAGTGCGATTGCAAGAAGCCAGAACACTGCCTTCCTTCGCCTTTCCGACGAGAAACTTTCGTCCTTGGGCTTTTCAAAAGGTGACGTGCGCGTTTTGCGTTCGACGGTGGACGAGCTTTTGAAAGATATTGCGCTCCGTGCGGTGTTGTACCGTCTTTTTTCCGAGCTGCTTTTTGCGGCGGGTAAACGGGAACCGCTCTATGAAGAGACCTTTTCTTCCTTGTGTCAGGCACTTTCTGCCGCTCCGCGCCTCGGTGCCTTTTTGGAGGCGGGCGAGGGATTCGGCCTTCTTGTGGAAGAGGAGACGATCTTTGCGGTGCGTCGGGACACGGCGGCGCAAGCGACTCCGCTTCTCTTGGGGACACATAGTTACCCCGCGTTTGACGCTTCGTTTGCACTCTTGCGGAAAACAATGGAAGAGACAGACGAAAAAATTCACAAAATACACATAAAAGCCACCCTTTCTTGTGATAGAATAAAAGGCGTGCTGTCCGTACGCAATCGCGCAAGCGGAGATGTGTATACCGTCAACGGCAGAACGAGAGAGGTCAAGGCCCTTTTTTCGATGCGAAAGATTCCACAGGGGATGCGAAAGAATTTCCCCCTCGTCTGTGACGAAGAGGGGATCGTCTGGATCCCGGGCGAACTTGCGTCCGATCGCGTGCGTGCCATGCCCGGCGAAGAGGGGTATGAAGTACAATTAAACGGCGGCATCGTGTTCGATGTGCTGAAATCAAAGGAGACATTATGAGTCAGGATATCATCTTTGCCCAATCGGCGGATCTGGAAAGCATTCTCATCAGCGAAGAAGAACTCACGGCGATCTGCGACCGCATCGCCCGCGAGATCAACGAGCACTACCGTCCCTTGGTGGAAGCGGGAGAACCGCTTTTGGTCGTCGGCGTCTTGAAGGGAAGCGTGGTCTTTTTGGCGGACATCCTTCGTAGAATCAATGTGCCTTTGCAGATCGAGTTTTTGCGTGCCTCTTCCTACGGTCGTTCCTCCACCTCCAGCGGCGTCGTCGCCATCAAGCACGCACCTGCCCCCGAACTCATCGCCGCGTCGCACGTTTTGGTCGTTGAGGATATTTTGGACACGGGCAACACACTCTATAAGGTGTTCAGCGTTTTGAGAGAACAGGGAGCCAAGAGCGTCAAACTCTGCACCCTGCTTGACAAACCCTCGCGCCGTCAGGCAGATATCTCGGCAGACTTTGTCGGCCGTGAGATTCCGGACGCGTTCGTGGTCGGTTACGGCCTCGATTACGCGGATTATTATCGCAACCTTCCTTACATCGGCATTTTGAAGCCGGAAATTTACAGTAAGTAGTACATTCCCCGAGGAGAAGCAAGACTCATGAAACAAAACGGAAAAGTCGCCCTGTTTTATCTGGTGCTTTTGATCGGCATTTTGTTCATCAGTTCCACGTTGTTTGGATCGATGAAACCCGAAGAAATCAAACACAGCGACATCGTCGCCTATTTCCACGATGAAAAAGTGGAAAGTTTTGTCATTACGCCCCAAAACGAGATCACTCTCGTGTTGAAAGACGGCGCAGAGGTCAAGTATGAACTGCGGGATCTCGGCCTGTTCTGGACGCAACTCGGCGATCTGATCGACGAACAGCAGGAGAAGGGGATCTTAAAGACTTACGATCTGGAACGTGCGCAGGAGACACCGTGGTGGCTGGCATTTTTGCCCTATGTCATCGTGCTTGCGGCCATCATCGGCTTCTGGGTCTATATGATGCGCCAGATGGGCGGCGGCAAGGGAGGCAAGATGAACTCGTTTGGCCGCAGCCGCGCGAAACTGAACACGAACGAGAAGAAAAAAGTGTACTTCTCCGACGTCGCAGGTGCAGACGAGGAGAAGGAAGAGTTGCAGGAAGTCGTGGAGTTCTTGAAGAATCCTGCGAAGTTCAAGGAAGTCGGCGCGCGCATTCCGCGCGGTATGCTTCTCGTCGGCCCTCCCGGCACGGGTAAGACCCTTTTGGCAAAAGCCGTCGCAGGTGAAGCAGGCGTGAACTTCTACTCGATCTCCGGCTCGGACTTCGTTGAAATGTATGTCGGCGTGGGCGCATCCCGCGTGCGGGACCTGTTTGAAACGGCGAAAAAGAACGCCCCCTGCATCATCTTCATCGACGAGATCGACGCTGTCGGTCGTCACCGTGGCGCAGGTCTCGGCGGCGGACACGACGAGCGTGAACAGACCTTGAACCAGCTGCTCGTTGAGATGGATGGCTTTGAGACTTCCGACGGAGTCATCATCATGGCGGCGACCAACCGTCCCGATATTCTCGACCCCGCCCTTTTGCGTCCGGGTCGTTTTGACCGTCAGATCACCGTCAATTATCCCGACATCCGCGGACGTCACGAGATCTTGAAGGTTCACGCCAAAGGCAAGCCCCTGGAAGAGACCGTCGATCTTGAGGATATCGCCAAGGGGACCATCGGCTTTACCGGCGCGGATCTTGCCAATCTTTTGAATGAGGCGGCACTGCTTGCTGCGCGCCGCTCCAAGAAACTGATCGGTATGACCGAACTCGAGGATGCGAAGATGCGCATCGTCGTCGGCCCGCAGAAGAAGAGCCGCGTCATCACCGAAAAGGATCGCCGCCTGACCGCGTTCCACGAGGCAGGCCACGCGATCGCAACGCACTACCTTGAGACGCAGGATCCCGTCTATCAGATCTCCATCATTCCGGCAGGCAGAGCAGGCGGTTACACCTTGCATCAGCCGCAGGAAGACCGTTCCTACTCCACCAAACGTGAGATGGAAGAGAACATCGTCGTTCTCCTCGGCGGGCGTATGGCGGAAAAACTCGTGCTCTCCGACATCTCCACGGGCGCGTCCAACGACATCGAACGTGCCAGTGAGATCGCTCGCAAGATGATCACCAGCTACGGTATGAGCGAGAAGCTCGGCCCGATCGTCTACGGTACGGGACACACCGAGGTCTTCCTCGGACGCGATTTCAATCAGCAGAGAAACTACTCCGAGAAGATCGCGGGTCTCATCGACGACGAAGTCCTCTCCGTCATCGACGAAGCGTACCGTAAGGCGGAACAGATCCTCACCGAGCACATGGATCAGCTGCAGTTCGTGGCAGGCTATCTCTTGAAGCATGAGATGATGGACGAAGAACAGTTTGCCGCCGCGATGAAGGAAGGCGCGACCGAAGCGGATCTGGACGCGATCCGAATCGCAAAAGAGGAAAAGAGCGCCGAGGAAAACAAGTCTCGTGCCGCGTCCAACGCTGCCGCCCGTCAGTCGAAGAAGGAAAAGGCCTCCGAAAAAAACAAAGAGGAAGAGAATCCGGCGGATCCCTTGCATGAGGGTGAAGACCCCTTCAAGAAACCCTCCGACGAGGACGACACCAACGAATAAACACGTTTGGCGCGCGACGATTCGCGCGCCAAAGCTTTGAAAAAGAAGGTACTTTTGATGATCGACAAACAACTCATTCTCTTTGACCTGGACGGCACCGTCATCGACTCGGGCGAGGGCGTGAAGAATTCCGTCTTATACGCGCTGTCCACGCTCGGCTATCCGCTTCTCAAAAAAGAGGAGATGGATCCCTTTCTCGGTCCGCCCTTGGTCTATTCCTTTCACCATTTTGCCGGCGTCCCCGAAGCGGAGTGCGCCGAGGCGGTTCGCCTTTACCGCGAGTATTATCAGAAAAACGGCGGAATGTTTCAGTACGCCCTCTATGCGGGGATGCCCGAGCTGTTGCGCGATCTGCGCGCGGCAGGCTACAAGACTGCCATTGCCACCTCCAAACCCCAGCCTTACGCGATCGAGCTGATGCATCACGCAGGCATCTTTGAGTATCTGGATCACATTGTCGGCGCCGATCTGGACGAGATCACCCGTGCTAAAAAGAGCGAGGTCATTGAGGCGGTGCTGGAGGAGTCGGGTGTGGGAAAGGCGAACGCGCTGATGATCGGCGACCGCAAGTACGATGTGCTTGGAGCCAAAGAGGTCGGCGTGGAAAGCCTTGGGATCACCTTCGGCTACGGCGACCGCGCGGAACTGACCGAGGCAGGTGCCGACCTTGTTCTCGATACCGTGGATCAACTGCGTGCCTATCTGCTCGGCTAAACGAAGAAAAAGAAAAAACATCCGCAAAATGCGGATGTTTTTTGTTGTTGGTTTTGCGTTAGTTGAAACGCACCTTGACCTTGTCAAAAAGCTGCATGAGAACGAGCCCGAGGACAATGCCTGCGACACCCTGAACGGCGTTTGCCGGAATGTTGACTGCCGAGGGAAGAAAGCCGTAAAGGAAGCCTTCAAACACAAAATAACCGAGGATCATCAGAATTTCCGCGAGAACACCGCCAATGAGGCGAGCGGTCGTTTTTTTCGCTTTCAGCCTGCGCACAAGGAAGTATGCCGTCAATGCCATCGCGCCCTTGATGAAGAAGGTTGCAGGCGCGTAGACGATGTAACCGGCAAACAGGTCGGCGAGCGCACTTCCGAGGGCGGCGGCAAGAAACCCGTAGGCAGGGGAGAGTGCCCAACCGCAAATGAGGACAATGCAGTCACCGAGGTTTAAGTAACCGTTTAAGGGAGAGGGGATCTTGACGACCATCGTTGCCACACAGCAGAGGGCAGCAAGAAGCGCGGCAATCACTGTTTTTTTGGTTGTGTTGTTCATAGCGCAGGACTCCTTTGGGTTGTGAGGTCATTTTACACCTGAAATACAAAGTTTGCAATCATCAAAACGAACAAAAAAGACCGCAAAAGCGGTCATTTTTTTATTTTTCTTTGGAGAGACGCAGAAAATGTTGCAGAGCAGGAGACTTCGGATGCTCAAAGATTTCTTCGGCGCTTCCTTGTTCGGCGATGACGCCGTCGGACATGAAGATCACGCGGTCGGCAACGCCGCGGGCAAACTCCATTTCATGCGTGACGACGATCATCGTGCGACGGTCGTCTTTTAAGGAACGGATGACCTTCAGCACCTCGCCCGTCAACTCGGGGTCGAGCGCACTCGTCGGCTCGTCGAAACAGAGAATATCGGGGGAGAGAGCAAGTGCTCGTGCGATGGCAACGCGCTGCTGTTGACCGCCGGAGAGCTCACAGGGGTAGGAGCCCGCCTTCTCGGAGAGCCCGACGCGTTCGAGAAGTGCCTTGGCGTTTTCCTCGATTGCTTGTATCTTTGCCTTTCGCTCGGCTTTCGGCAGGCTTTTTGCCATCAGGCGCGGCGAGAGCGTCAGGTTGTCGAGCACCGAATACTGCGGAAAGAGGTTGAACTGTTGGAACACCAGGCCGAAGTGCAGTCGGTTTTTGCGGATCTCCTCGTCGGAGCGCATCGTCTTGTCAGAGGCATCCAGTAGAACTTCACCGTCAAGGGTGATGGTACCGTCGTCGGGGAGCTCAAGGAAATTGAGCGCGCGCAAAAGCGTCGTCTTTCCGCTTCCGGAAGAGCCGATGATGACGAGGACTTCACCGCGTTCGAGCTCAAGATCGATTCCCTTGAGAACGCGAGTCGCGCCGAAGTTCTTTTGGATGTTTCGGACGTTGAGATATGCCATGGTTATACCTTGTAGTAGTTGAGTTTCTTTTCCAGTGCACCGAAGGCAAGCGTGAGCGCACCGCAGAAGATGAGGTAGAAGGCGCCGGTGTAGAAGAGCGGCCAAAGCAGGCCGTGCATCGTGATGAATTGCTGACCGGCCCAGATGATCTCGTAGACCGCGATGGTGCGGGCGAGAGAGGTGTCCTTGACAAGCGTGATAAATTCGTTGGACATGGGTGCGGTGATGCGCTTGATGACCTGCATCAGCACAACGTGGAAGAAGATCTGTCCACGCGTCATGCCGAGCACCTGACCGGCTTCGTACTGACCGCGCGGAATGGACTGGATGCCGCCGCGGTAGATCTCAGAGAAGTAGCAGGCGTAGTTGATGGAGAAAGCGACGATGATGGACGTGAAGCGATCCATCACCTCCCACGAGGCGATCCAGGAGGTCAGGGCGTTTTGCTCGGAGAGTCCCTGCGCCCAGGTGGCGGCAAGGCCGGGGCCGTAGAAGATCACGATGATCTGGAGCATCAAGGGCGTGCCGCGGATGATCCAGACGAGGGTCTTGCAAAACCAACGCAACGGCGTGACGCGGCTCATCGAGCCGAAGCAGATCACAAGCCCGAGCGGCAGCGAGAAAAGAAGCGTGAGGGCAAAGATCTGCAGGGTCGTCCAAAAGCCCAAAAGCAGTTCTTGCGTGACGTATCCGAACATTTCTTTGCCCTCCTTTCTAAAAGATTCTCAATGAACTTGTGCGTTTTTTACGCGAGCGTCAGGTTGTATTTTTCCGCGAGTTTTTGGAGAGAACCGTCCGCTTTCATCTCGGCCATCGCGGCGTTGATGTCGTCGAGGAGCTTGTCTCCCTTGCGGCAGGCAATGCCGTATTCCTCTTCGTTGAGTTTCATCGCCTGAGCAAGAGCAGAATAGCTGGTGCCTTCGCCGATCATGGAGTTGGCCATGGAAAGGTCGATGACGCAAGCGTCGGCGGCACCGGTGCTGACTTCGTTCAAGGCGTCGGACTGCGCGGTGACGGCGGTGTAGTTTTCAAAGCCCGCGTCGGTGATGCATTCTTCACCGGCACTGCCGGCTTCGGCGGCGAACTTCAGGTTCTTCATGTCAGAAAACTCGGCGAAATCGTCGGCGATGTCCGCCTTGGTGACGACGACCTGCGCGTTTTTGACGTAGGGAGTGGAGACGTCGGCGTTGGCAAGTGCCTCGTCGGTGATGGTCATGCCGTTCCAGATGCAGTCAATGGTGTCGGCGTCGAGCTCAATGAACTTGTTCTTCCAGTCGATGACGAGGAATTCGGGTTCCTTGCCGAGCTTTTCGCAGACGGCTTCGGCAAATTCGGTGTCAAAACCGACGAGTTTTCCGGTGTCGTCTTTGTAGTTCATGGGCTTGTAGTAGGTGATGCCGATGACCAGCTTGTCCTTCTTCGACTCGGTGCAGGCAACAAACGAGACACAGGCAAGCGCGAGCATCACAGCGGCGAGAAGCAGAGTGAAAATGCGTTTCATTTCGGAAGTTCCTTCTTTCTGTCAATTTATCACTTTACAGTACTAAAGTGAACGTGCGGATAGTATACCACGAAAATCTTCGCTTGTAAAGAGAAAAAAACAGAAAAAACCGAAGTTTTTTCTGCTTTTGGTCAGAGAAATCGAAAATTCATTCTCGGAGGTATGCTTTGAGCGCGTTCATCTTTTCGTTTGCGGTTCGAAAACCCAGTTCGTGTGCGGCCGAGAGCCGTGTGGGCGAGCGTTCGATCATTTTGACTTCGATGGGCTTCGGCGGACGAAGGACAAAAATCTTACCTTTCTCTTCCAGTTTCTCAATCTCGTCGAGCGTGCGGTTGTAGTGCTCGTGACGGGAAAGCAGAGCCTCGGCAAGACGCGGCGTTTTGCGAAGGGCATGCTTAAAAAACCATTTGTTTCCGATGGGCTTCTTTCGGTATCCTCGCGGTCGCGTGAGCACGAGCACGCGCCGCTCTTCGGTCAGCGAGGAGAGAAACGAGAGGGGGATAGAATCCGAGATCCCTCCGTCGAGAAGGCGTTTTTCGCCAATTTCGAC
>JAFQUW010000127.1 GCA_017408325.1 Clostridia bacterium
ACTACAAACTCGGCGAATTCAACCATCACCGCGCCGTCGACGATACCGAAATGCTCGCCGCCATCTTCTTTAAGATGAGTGAAAAACTGCGCGGCGAGGGCGTCAACACGACCGATGAGCTCTCCGCGCAGATGGCAAGCGGTTGTGATCCGCGCCTTTTGCCGGAAAATCACATCGTTCTGATCGCGAAAAACGAGGTGGGTCTGAAGAACCTGTACAAACTCGTCTCCATGTCCTACCTCTCCTATTTCCGCCGCCATCCGCGCATCCCGAAGTCCGTCTTAAAGGAGCATCGCGAGGGCCTTCTCATCGGCTCCGCCTGCGAGCAGGGCGAATTTTACAAGGCCATCGTCGCGGGTAAAAGCTACGGAGATCTCTTAAAGATCGCCGATTTCTACGACTACTTTGAGATCCAGCCGCTCGGCAACAACGCCTTTATGGTCGAACGCGGTCTGGCGCGCGACATGGACACCATCAAGCAGTACAACAAGACCGTCCTCTCCATCGCCAAAAAGCAGAAGAAGCCCTGCTGTGCGACGGGTGACGTGCATTTTCTGCGTCCGCAAGACGCCATCTACCGCCAGATCTTAATGAGCGGTATGGGCTTCTCCGACGCGGATTCACCCACGCCCCTCTACTACCGCACCACGCAGGAAATGCTCGACGAATTCGATTATCTCACGCCCGAAGAGGCGTATGAGGTCGTCGTGAAGAATCCCGCGCGCATCGCCGATATGGTCGAGGAGATCCTTCCGATCCCCAAAGGGAAATATCCCCCGGACATCCCCGGTGCGGTCGAGGAACTGGAAAACGCCTGCTACAACCGTGCCCACGAACTCTTCGGCGAAGAACTTCCGCAGATCGTGGAAGATCGACTCAAGCGCGAACTCGACACGATCCAGCGCGAGGGATACTCCATCCTCTACGTCATTTCCAAACGTCTCGTGGATAAAAGCGAAGAGCTCGGCTTCCACGTCGGCAGCCGAGGCTCAGTCGGAAGCTCGTTTGTCGCGACCCTCTCCGGCATCTCGGAGGTCAACCCGCTCGTCCCCTACTATCTCTGCGAGGACTGCCACCACTCGGAGTTCATCACCGACGGCAGTTACGGAAGCGGTTTCGACATGCCGCCGAAAGCCTGTCCGCACTGCGGAAAGCGCATGACGCAAGACGGCCACAACATCCCGTTTGAAACCTTCCTCGGATTCGACGGTGACAAAGAGCCGGATATTGACTTGAATTTCTCCGGCTACGTGCAGGGCTCCATCCATAAGTACACCGAGGAACTCTTCGGTGAGCACAACGCCTTCCGCGCCGGCACCATCTCGGGTCTGGCCGACCGCACCGCCTACGGCTACGCAAAGAAATACGTCGAAGAACGCGGCAGACACCTGACGAAGGCCGCCATCCAGTATCTCACCAACGGCTGCATCGGCGTGCGGCGCACCACGGGGCAGCACCCCGGCGGCATCATCGTCATTCCGCGCGACAAGGAGATCTACGATTTCACCCCCGTCCAGCACCCTGCCGACAAATCCGACAGCGACATCATCACCACGCACTTCCCCTACGAATACTTACACGAGACCATCTACAAACTCGACATTCTCGGACACGATGTTCCGACCAAGTACAAGATGATCGAAGAGTTCTCCGGCATGAGCGTGCTCGACGTACCCATTCCGGACGAAAAAGTGCTTGGTCTGCTGCTTTCTCCCGAACCGATGGGCATCACTGCCGACGAGCTCGGGTTTGCCACCGGAACGCTCGCCCTCCCCGAACTCGGCACGCATTTCGTCTGCGGTCTTTTGCAAAAGACGCGTCCGAAGTGTTTCTCCGACCTCATTCAGATCTCGGGTCTGTCGCACGGAACGGGCGTGTGGCTCGGCAATGCGGAAGAACTCATCGCCTCCGGCACCTGCACCATCAGTGAAGTCATCGGTACGCGCGACAACATTATGACCTACTTGATGCACAAGGGGCTTGACAAAAAGCTCTCCTTTGACATCATGGAATGTGTCCGCAAGAAGAACAAGTCCCTCTCCGCCGAGCAGGAAGCCGAAATGCGCGCGCACGGCGTCCCCGATTGGTACATCGATTCCTGTAAGAAGATCACCTACCTCTTTCCCACGGCGCACGCAGCCGCCTATATCATCTCCGCGCTGCGTCTGGGCTGGTTTAAGGTGCACCGCCCGCTCGAATTCTACTGTGCCTACTTCTCGGCCGCACCCGACGGATTTGACGCGGAATTTGCCTTCCTGCCGCTTCCCGAGATCAAAGAACGCATTCGCGCCCTTTCTGCCATCGGCGTCAAGGCGACCGCAAAAGAGCAGGACACGATGAACGCGATGCAGATCTTACTTGAGATGCGTCTGCGCGGAATCGAGCCGCTGCCCGTCGACCTCTATCACAGCGATGCGAAGAAGTTCTTACCCGAAGGAGGCAAGATGCGTCTGCCGCTCATCTCCTTAAACGGTGTCGGCGAATCCGCGGCGGAATCCATCGCCGAGGCGATGGCAAGCGGTGAGATCTTCTCCCAGCTCGATCTCATTTCCCGCGCCAAAGTCTCCAAGACCGTCCTTGCCAAACTCGCCGAAACGGGCGCGCTCGGTTCAATGCCCGAGACCAATCAGCTCAGTTTTTTCTAAATTAATTGTAAATTTTTCTGTGTTTGTTTCCAAAACGACTCCCTTTTGGTGTATGATGAAAAAAACAACAGTGAAAAAGGAGAATTTATGAGTTTTCAAGCGAGAAAAAAGGCGTTTTTCTTCGCCTCGCTCTTCTATCTTGTTCTTGCGTGTGCCATGGTCCTCTTCCGCACGCTCGCCGTCTACCATCTGGTGGATCCGACCACGGGATATTTCCAGAAGAGCGCCCCGTTTTATACTGCCGCCGAATGGATCTTTGCTGCGGCAACGATCTTGCTTTTCGTTTTTCTCCTCTTCTTCGGTTTTCGCTTTGCCGAAAAAAAAGAAGCGGACGACGGCGTCTTTCCACTCGTCTCCCCCTCCACTCCCCTGACGACCGGTACGCGCATACTCTTTGCCGCCGATTCCATTCCGCGCATCTTCATTTCCGCCTTCTGCGGTTTCTCGCTTATCACCTTTCCGCTGCTCTCGCTTCTGGAAAACCCGCATCAGGCAGTCTCGCAGATCACCTCTCTTGATTCCACCAACCCCTTTTCCGCCTACGGCTTTGACGTGGCACTCAACGTCCTGGCGATCCTCGCGGGGCTTGCGCTTCTCTTACAGTTCACCCCGCTCTTCCCGCTGTACAGTCTGCGCCGCACCTTCGTCTCCCTGTTCCCGATGCTCTGGGGTGTGTTCCATCTCGCCATTCATTTTCTGCGTGCATCCCGCTCTGCCCCGGGGGAGTACCACAACTGGCAGATGCTGATGCTTTCGGTCATTCCCGTCTTTTTCTTCTTGCAGACGCTCTTCACCACTCCGCGTCGCCCGCTCTATCGCTACAACCTCTTCTTTGCCCTCGGTATCATCGGCTCTGCCGCAACGCTCATTTTTGCCGTGCCGACCCTGTTGCTTTCCTCCTTCTGGTACTACTCCGCCTACACGGAGTACTCTACGCTCTACACCTTGATGATGCTCGTGTCGGTTGCGCTTTATATGCTCGTATTCTCCTTCGGGTCACTCTCCAGTCTGAAAAAGGTAGAAGACGAAAACGCATTGAAGGATCCGATCACGCAGCCCCTTCCCCTCGACTCGACCGCACGGTAAGCACGCTGACGGACAACGGTCTGCCGCCGCTGTCCGTCTTGCTTTTTTTCATGCTTCGTGGTATAATTTGAAAACGATTTTCATATTTCGGGAGGCATTTATGGCTCAGCGTTATCACACCAAAAAGCGAGAAGTGATTCTCGCCTTTTTGCGCGCGCATCCCGAAACCTGTTTTTCTGCAAAGGATCTTGTCACAGCCCTGCAGGATGCGCCGATCCGTCCCGGAGAAACTACCGTCTACCGCACGCTCGAACTCTTGAGCCGCGAAGGAACGATCAAACGCTTTGAACAGGGTCAAGGAAACAGTGCAACCTACCAGTTTGCCGACGAAAACCCCGCCTGCGAACATCATCT
>JAFQUW010000128.1 GCA_017408325.1 Clostridia bacterium
ATGGTGCATCCGTCGGTGTCCTCGGCGCGGTAAAGACACACTTCTTCATTTTCCAGAAGTTCTTTTCGGTATTCGACGTGCATCTCGCGCACGGGCTCATCCTCCGTTAAGTCGAGGCACAGGTCGAGGTAGGCGGCGTTGTTCAGATGTCCGTTGGAGTCGGTCATCGAGCGCGGCACGCTCTTTTGACCCAGAAACACAGCCGAATCCGGTTTTGCGGGAGAGAGGCGCGGCGGCTCGAATCCGACCAACAGTTCTGTTTCGCCGGGAATCGGACGGGGCAGTTCGCTCGGGCGCACGAGAGCGCGGCGGGAAAGGTCGAGAATGCCCCATCTCGTCGTGGCGCGTGCGACGACCTCTCCGTCTTGCGAAAAGACGAAGTCGCGCATAAAACTCGCGCCGCGACTTGCGCGGGGATAGGTCAAAAGCTCCAGTTCGGCAGAAGGGAGATGGATCTTTTCCACTACAAGCGAGGTCTTCGAGAGGATGAAGGCGATGCCCATCTCACGCAACAGTTCGGGGGAGAGGTCAAAGTTCGACAGATCCAGACAGGCGACCTTTTGCATCTCGCGCAAAAACGCGGCGGTGCGGACGTGTCCTTTGGGGGAGATGTCACAGCCGCAAAAATAAATGTTTTGTTTGTACATTTTGTCACTCTTGTTTGATTTTGGTTTCGCTTGGTATGATAGCACAAAGAGGACGATTCGGTCAAGTGCAAAAACGGCGAAGCTTTTTCTTGAAATCTCTTTGTTTTTGCGGTATACTGTGATATACTATATGGAAAGAAATCCGCATTTTCAAGAAAAGGAGGGATACGGTGAAACACTTCGGACGCGTTCTGTTGTTGATATTTGCCTTCGTGTGCCTTTTCTGTATCTCGACTTATGCAGAGGAGAATTGGGACTTTACCGACGGAGTCGACCGCGAAGGAACGGGGTATTCGTACAACGCGCTCCGCCGCACCCTGACGATCAAAAACATCAATCTGACCCTCGGAGAGGGAGAGTCGGTGAAACTTCCCGCCAACAGCATTTTGCATTTTGAGGGCGACTGCGCCATCGTTTCCGAGGACAAGAGTGCCGTCGTCACCGAGGGGCTTTTTGCCATCAACGGACAGGGTACGCTGAAGATCAGCGGTGCCGAGTACGGTGTGGAGGCAAGAGATACCGTTCTGTTTTCCAATGGGATCACCGTCAGCGGTACCAAAGCGGCCGTCAGCGGATACGTTGAACCCGACGGCGGTTATCAGATGACCGTCTCCGAGAACGGGAAAGAGTTTTACAATCAAGAGTATTCCGCGCACAAGGCCGTCCGCACGGGTCAACTGTATCCCGTGTTTGTGACGATGTCGCGCGGCGGCGGTGCGTCGTTCTACGTGAAGATGTTTGCTCCGGGCGAGGAGGTCGTCATCTCCGCGCGTCCCCAGTACGGGTACGGGCTCAAAGAGTGGCGCAGCCCCTATGTGAAGATCGAAAACCCGACCGACAACAACATCACGTTCAAAATGCCCGATAAAGCGGTTCGCGTCTACGGCGACTTTCAGCGCGTCTACACCGTCTCAGTGCCGAAGGTGGAGGGCGGACACGTGGAGTTTGTCACCGAGAATACAAAGTACGTTCCGGGTTCGCAGGTCGTTCTGTACGCCGTGCCCGACACGGGGTACTACTTCTCGCACTGGACCTCGGACTACGGACGGTTCCGCGACCCGCTTCAGGCCTATGCCGCACTGACGATGCCGAGCATCAACGTCACCGCAAAGCCCGTCTTCGTCAAGGGCGAGTCGTACTATTTGAAGGTGGAGATCATCGGTGAAGGCGAGACGAATCTGAGCCTCGGCAACTTCCCGCAGAACAAAAGCGTGCTTGTGAATGCGATTCCGGCGGAGGGCTACGTCTTCTCCGGCTGGATGAGCGAGGCGGGACACTTCCTGTCCTCCTCCGAAGCACAGACCTACTTTACGATGCCGGGGGAAAACGTTACGATCACGGCAGTGTTCACGTTGCAGGAAGAGTATAAAAAAGAATTGACCGTGGAGTCCTTGGTGGGCGGCACGGTGAATGTCACGGGCGGTCTGTACGCTCCGGGTATGCCGATCACCCTGAAGGCGGAAGCGAAAACGGGCTACCGTTTCGTGCGCTGGACGATCGAACCGGCGGAGTATGCAGATGCGTTTTTGGACGGCGAGTTTGCCGAGACGGATTTTCTGATGCCCGCAGAAGACGTGAAGATCTCCGCGCGCTTTGAACTCTTGGATCCGGAGGCGGTCGCGTTCTATCTCTCGGTTGGGCAGAGTGAGGGCGGAACCGTGACTTCCGAAGGATCGGGCGAGTACCTTGCGGGTTATGAGATTGCCTTGTCGGCCGAGGCGGACGAAGGATATTACTTTGCCGGATGGAAGAGTGCGCTCGGCGGTGAGTTTGAGAACGTCGTGGATGC
>JAFQUW010000129.1 GCA_017408325.1 Clostridia bacterium
GCACCAGTTCGGGCGTATCACAGACCGGGGAAGTGTTCGGCATGACCGCAATGTCGGAGAAACCGCCCGCACGCGCCGCGGCGGCGCAGGTGAACAGATCCTCTTTTGCGGGGAAACCGGGATCTCTTGCGTGAACGTGAAGGTCTACAAGTCCCGGAAGGAGCAGCGGCGCATCGGGGTTGTGCGGCAGATCGACCATCGTCTTGATGATTCCGTCCTCGACGCTGATTGAAACGTTGCGCCACTCGCCGCGCAGGTAAGCGCGGGCATCGTTGATGAGCGGTTTTACCATAAAATTCCCTCCGATGTATTCTTACCTTAAACTATATCATAAAGCGTGGAAAATGTAAAGATTTGCGTCGCAATTTTCTTGCAAAAGCGACGCTTCTGTGTTAAAATAAAGGAGGAAAAAAGAACCTTTTGGAGTAAACGGATGAAGAACAGGAAAAACCGGTCGCAGCGCGCGCGACGCACGCTTCTTTTTGCGTGCTCGTTTTTGATTTTTTTGCTCTTCTATATCGTCTTTTTGGTGATGGAAGCCATTTTGGGCGGCGGCCTTGCGTATCTGTGGTTTTTGGCGCTTGCCCCGACGTTGTTTTTGCTGTATGAACTGGCTGTCGGCTGGATTTCTTATCGTTTGACAAACAGCCTCAAAGCGACTGTTCTGGATCAGGAACTTGCTCTTCTGATCTACTTGATCTTTGCCGCTCTTGCAGATTTGATCAGCGGAAGATTGCCGGTGAGCGAACTGTCCTTTTCACATTTTCTGCCGGACATCCTCGCCCTTCTTTGCTGTCCCGTTTTGACCCTCATCGGCGGTCGTGTTGCCCGTTTTTTCGCCGCCCGTAAAAAACAGAAATAAACCGAGAGATCATAAGGAGTTTTTATGCCTTATTCGTTTGAAACAGTCAGTGCCGTAAAAGAGAATCCGCGCTACGAGGAGATGATTGCCCGTCGCCGCGAATTGTATGCGCGCGAGCACGATCTACGTGACCCCTTTTTGCGCGACTACACGCGCGTGCTGCATTCGACGGCGTTTCGCCGACTGAAGCACAAGACCCAGGTCTTTTTCTCGCCGCAGAGCGACCACATCTGCACACGCATCGAACACACGCTGCATGTGGAGAGCATCGGTGACACGATCGCGCGTTCGCTGTCTTTGAACCGGGAATTGACCCGTGCGATCGCCATTTCGCATGACCTCGGCCACTCGCCTTTCGGACACAAAGGCGAACGCGTCTTGTCCGCCATTGCCCGACAGGAACTGAAAGAGGACTTCTGGCACGAGAAAAACGGCCTCTTTTTTGTCGAGCACATCGAACTGCTGGAGGACGAGAATCGCAAAAAGCAAAACTTGAATCTCACCTACGCCGTGCGCGACGGCATCGTCAGCCATTGCGGCGAAAAGGATCAGAATCACCTGATGCCCCGTGAAGAGGCGGTTGACCTTGAACTTTACGACCGCCCGAATCGTTTTTCGCCGTTTACGTATGAAGGCTGTGTGATCAAGATGGCCGACCGCATCGCCTACGTCGGACGGGACCTTGAGGACGCCTTTGCGCTTGGGATCCTTTCGCCCCGACAGCGCGAAGAACTGACCGAAGTCATCGCACCCTACACGGGCGACAAGCTCAACAACACCAATCTCATCAACTTCTTCATTACCGACTTGGTGCAAAACTCCTCTCCCGAGGAGGGGATCGCCTTTTCCGAGGGTGGGGCGAAACTGCTCGGACTTCTGCGCGAATACAATACGAAGAACATCTATTCCACGCGCCGCGTGATCTTGGCGGATAAGTATTTTGAACTCGTCATCCGCGAGATCTTTGACGCGCTCATCGCGTTTTACGACGGGGATCAGACGGGCGCGAGACTGCTCGAAGCAGAGGGAATGTACGAGAGCCTTCCGAGAAAGTTCTACAACTGGCTTTCCACCTATTGGAGTCTGGAACGCGCGCCGAACTTGAACAATTCGCCGATTTACAATATGACCCGTCGCGACGACTACGTGCGCGCGGTGTTGCATTACATTTCGGGTATGTCGGATAAGTACGCCATTGATACTTACCATGACATCATCAGCTTTTGACTTGAGTGAGGGCGGATGGCAGAGATGAATTTTCCGCTTCTGTTTGACGGAGCGTTCGGGACTTATTACTACGCACTGACCGGAGACGGCGAACTGTGCGAGAGGGCAAATCTTTTGCGCGCTGACGTCGTGCGTCGCATCCACCGCGCGTATTTGTCCGCCGGTGCAAACGTCATTCGCACGAACACTTTCGCGGTAAACGTCGTCAATTTCCCCGAGGAAGCGCAGCGCTTTTCCGTGCTGAAAGCGGGCGTGGAACTTGCGCGCGAGTGTGCGCAACCGTTTGATGCAACGGTCTTTGCTTCCGTCGGCTCTGTCGCGGACAAGACGCTGGCCGCTGCTTCTTATCTTGCAGTCTGCAAGCAACTGCTCTCCCTTGACGTGCGCCACGTTCTCTTTGAGACGCTGGACAGTCTGGAGGGCGTGGAAGAGGCCGTTCGTTTTTTGCGGGAACACGCGCCCGACGTTCAGATCGCCGTTTCGTTCGGCGCCGGTCAGGACGGCGTCACCGCGCGCGGACTGTCTGCCGAACGACTGGTTCACCGCGCCGAGGAGATTGCAGACTTCGTCGGTTTCAATTGTCGGATGGGCCCGACGCACCTCGCGAACCTTATGCGCCGTCTGGGCAGAACGCGCGTGCCGCTTTTCGCGCTTCCGAATGCAGGATATCCCGCCCTGGTCGGCGGACGGACCGTCTTTGAAAACAACCCCGAGTATTTTGCGGAAAAAACAGCGGAATTGCTTGCTCTCGGCGCCGCAGGCGTCGGCGGTTGCTGCGGAACGACTCCGCGGCACGTAGAATGTTTGGCCGCTCAATTGCACGGCCGCGAAACGGTACACGTGGTCCATCAAGGCGAATCTCATACGCCGAATAAAGCGGAAGTGCCTCCTTTGTCGGGACGTGGCAAGAAGTTTGTTGCCGTTGAACTCGATCCGCCCGTGGATGCGGACCTGTCCTTTTTCCTTTCTGCCGCGCGAAGCGTGATACGTGCTGGCGCGGACGCTTTGACCATCTCCGACTCGCCGTTTTCCAAAACGCGTGCCGATTCGCTTCTCTGTGCGCTTCGCCTTTTGCAGGAAGGGGCGCCCACCGTCATTCCGCACATCACCTGCCGCGACAAGAATCGCGTCGCCTTGAAGGGCGGTCTGCTTGCAGCAAACGCGTGCGGGATCGATCGCGTCTTTCTGGTCACGGGCGACCCGCCCTTGAAAGGGGAAGGCGGACGGCCGACGGGGGTCTTTTCGTTCAATTCCTTTGAACTCATCGACTTTGTGAAAACGCTCAACGACGAAGTCTTTTCTATGCGTCCCTTTTCCATCGGCGCAGCCTTGAACGTCAATGCACCGAATTTTGAAAAAGAACTCTCCCGCGCCGAGAAGAAACAGGCTTGCGGAGCGCATTTCTTCTTGACACAACCGGTTTTTTCCGAGGAGGCAAAGGCGAATTTGCGTTTGGCGAGAGAACGACTCTCTTCCGAGCTTCTCTGCGGGATTATGCCCGTGGCGGGCTATAAGAACGCCCGCTTTTTGCAAAACGAGGTGCCCGGAACGGGGGTTCCGCAGAGTCTCGTGGAAGCCTTGGAAGGGAAAAGTGCCGAAGAGGCCAGATCCATTTCGCTCGGCGAAGCAAAGCGGACGATCGACGAACTTTACGACTTCTGTGACGGCTTTTTCTTGATGCTTCCGCTGAAAAAGGTGGACTATTTGACCCACCTAATCGAATACATTCAAAACAAAGAGGTGCGCTGATGCTGAAGATCGGAGAATCCTTAAACAGCTCTATCCCGAAAACGCTTGCCTTGCTCGAACCCTTTGATGAGGATGGCGTGCGTGCGCTGATCCGCGCCCAAAAGGCGGCCGGCGCAGCGGTCTTGGACGTGAACACCGCGCTTTGCAGTGACGAGCTTTCCGTGATGCGCCGCGTCGTTTCTCTCATTAAAGAAGAGGGAGACCTCGTTCCGATGTTCGACTCGCCCGACCCTGCGGTGCTTTCCGCGATGCTCGAAGAGACTGACGGGGAGGCGTTTCTCAATTCCGTCACCCTCACCGAACGGCGCGAGGTGATTGCCCTTTGCGCCGAGCAGATCCGTGCAGGTCGTGATCTGCACGTCGTCGCCCTCCCCGTAGGGGATGCTTTGCCGACGAGTGCCGAGGAGCGCAGAGAATTTGTGAAAACGCTGATCAATTCTTTGGTCGCGTCCGGCATCCCGGAAGAACGTCTTTGGCTCGATCTTTTGATCGAAGCGGTCGCAACGGATACCGCGGCGGCTTCGCGCGTGTTCGATACGCTCTCTTTCACGAAGGAAGCCTATCCGAACGTCAAGACGCTCTGCGGTCTTTCCAACGTCTCCTTCGGCCTGCCGATGCGCGCCAAATTGAACGGCGTCTTTGCGGCGATGCTCGTTGCGCGCGGACTCGACGGCGCGATCATCAGCGTCACGAGTCCCGAAATGCGCCGCACGCTTGCCTGCTGTGAACTGCTTTCGGGAGAGGATGACTACTGTATGAACTATCTGTCGCTCTACCGTGAGCTGGAGGGTTGATGGAGGTCTTTTGCCACGTCTCGCGCGGCTTTTCCTGCAACAGTTATCTCTGCCGCTGTGAGAGGACGGGGGAGAGCATCCTCGTCGATCCCGGCATTTCCGCCGACGAGATCCTCGCCCGTTTTGGAAACGAGCGGTTTTCCAAGATCGTCCTGACACACGGCCATTTCGATCACGTGATGTGTGCAGACGAGTTGCGTGAGAAGACAGGCGCTTCGATCTATGCCCATCGGCTGGAGGCGGAGCTGCTTTCCGACCCAAAGAAAAACGCATCTTCCTTCTTTCGTACCGCTCCCGTTTCGTTTTCTGCGGACGCGCTGCTGGAAGAAGGCGACGAAGTGCGCTTCGGTGATTGTGAACTTGCCGTTCTCCACACCCCGGGGCACAGTCCGGGCGGCATCTCGCTTTTGGGCGAGGGCGTGCTTTTTTCGGGTGATACACTGTTTTCGGAAGGCGTCGGTCGCACCGATCTGTTCGGCGGGGACGAGCGTGTTTTGAAGCAGTCGCTTTTCCGCCTCTTTGCATTGCCTGCCGAGACGCGCGTGTACCCCGGTCACGGTGAGCCGTTTGAACTCTTTGGGCGGATTGCACAAAACTGCGATCTTTGAGATGGTCAAAACGCCGAAAAAATCGCCGTTTTGACTGAAAAAATCCTGTTTTTGTCTCGCAATTCGTCTTGACATTCCCTGTAGGCTATGCTATACTCACCGAAGGTAAGGTACATTGGTGTGAAAGGTTCTTTCACCCTGTAACACAAAATTAAGAAAAGAGGAGAAAGTCATGAAAAACTTCAAAAAACTGCTGGCGCTTGCGCTGGTCGTGATGATGCTTTCCGCGATGTTCTGCGTGGGCGTCAACGCCGCCATCGATCCCGGCACGCTCAAGGGTAAGATCACCGTGAGCCACTTTAACCAGAGTGACGTTTATTCCAATGCCACCGCCATCTTCACCAAAGAGTTTATGGGCGACAAGTCTCTTGCTCAGGTCGCTGACGAGTACATCCTGACTGTCAACGATAAAATGATGAGCGTCGACCCCGACTGGGCCGGTAAGTACGCCAACTCGCTCTACACCTCCAGCTATGGTATGGTTTGCACCTGGAACGAAGACAACGGTCGTTACGAAGTCGCTGTCGCCGTCACCTTCGGTCCGACCCGTGAACTGACCTGCCCCGACAACTCCTTCATCGTTGTCATGCACCACGACGACGATACGGACGGTCGTCACAAGTACCCCTCCAACGCGTTCGCCGACCTCAACTTCGGTGATTATCTGACCTCCTCCCCCGAGATCCAGAATGCTTGGAAGGCTCTCGTCGGCCAGCCCGTTTACCTCTACAACATTGATCTGGAAAAGACCGAAGCCGGCAGCGGCGTCAAGACCACCGGTACCTTCGATTCCAAGATCAGCGTTGCGGGTTTGGACAACGGTATGCGTGAGGTTTACAACAACTTCTCTTCCGAGTCCTATCTGTATTTCGGCGACGAGGATCCCGATGCTACCGTGGATTATTTCGAGCCCAAGAACATCACCGTCAGCTTCAAGCCCGTCGAGGATCTGAAGAATGCTTTCGGTAAGCTTGATATGTACGAATACTCCGCCGATTCCTGGGCTGCCGTCGAAAGCCTCTTCGAAGAATTCGAAGCCGCCAAAGACAGCATCAAGACCAACAAAGAAGTCAAAGAGTGGAAAGACAAGATCGCTGCCGCCAAGGAAGCTCTTGTTCCCGCTGATGAAGCCGTCGAGGATGACACTGGCAACTCGACCGAAGACGAACCGGGTCAGGTTCAGATCGGCGATAAGAAGCCCGCTGCCGAAGGTGGCGACAACACTCTCCTGTTCGTCCTTATCGGTGTTGGCGTCCTCGTGGTTGCCGGCGTGATCTTCCTCGTCGTCGCTTCCAAGAAGGGTAAGAAGCCCGCGGAAGCTGCCGAAGAAGCTCCTGCCGAAGAACCCAAGGAAGAAGTTCCTGCCGAAGAAAAGGCCGAAGAAGAGAAGACCGAAGAATAAGAAAACGGACTTTCTCGGTTCTTTGAGAAAATAAGCAATGCGAACGGCACCAAACGGTGCCGTTCGTTCTTTTTTGCCGTTTTTTCACCCGCTTGGGAAAGAACGGATTTCCTTGACAGAAAGCGGTTTTTGTGGTACACTTAACTCTGTTGAAAACTCGGAATTTGTTTTGTGTAGAAAATTTTCACAAAACATGCTTTTTTGCGCGAAGGAGAGTGTTTTATGGCGCGTTTGCTGTTGAGTCCCCCCTATATCGGAGGTCGGGAAGAGGTATACGTCCGAGAGGCGTTTGAGTCGAATTGGATCGCTCCCCTCGGCCCGCAGGTAACCGCTCTGGAAGAAGCTCTCGCAGCCCGAGTCGAAATGCCTTATGCGCTTGCGACCGCTTCGGGGACGTCGGCCTTACATCTGGCATTGAAGGCTCTCGGCGTGGGCAAAGGGGACCGTGTTTTCTGCTCCTCCTTCACCTTTGCGGCGAGCTGTAATCCGATCGTGTATCAGGGTGCCGAGCCCGTGTTCATTGATTCCGACCCCGTCACGCTGAACCTGTCTGCCGATGCGCTTTCCCGCGCGCTTGCCGACGCGAAACGGGAGGGGAAACTTCCTCGCGCCGTCGTCGTCGTGGACCTTTACGGCCGCAGTGCCGATTTCGATCGCATCCTGCCCCTTTGCCGCGAATACGGTGTCCCCGTGTTGGAAGACGCCGCCGAAGCACTCGGCGCGACCTATCACGGCCGCCCCTGCGGCTCGTTCGGTGATCTGTCTGTTCTGAGCTTCAACGGCAATAAGATCATTACCACCTCGGGTGGGGGAATGGTGTTCTGCCGCGAGGAGTCCCTGCGACAGAAAATGCTCTTCTGGGCAACGCAGGCAAAAGAACCCGTTCTGCACTACGAACATACCGAGATCGGCTACAATTACCGCCTTTCCAACGTCTGTGCCGCCATCGGCCGCGGGCAGTTGGAGATCCTGGATGAGAAGCTTTCGCGTCGTTTGGCAAATCACGAGAGCTACCGTGCGCTTCTTGCCGACGCGCCCGTGACGTTCGCTCCCGAGTTTGACGGAAACCGTGAGAATCACTGGCTCTCTTTCTGCTTCTTGAATGACGACGTTGCACTCACCTCCGAGCAGGTCTGCCTGAAGCTTTTGGAGATGGATCTGGAAACGCGTCCCGCGTGGAAACCGATGCACGCCCAGCCCGTCTTTTCCTCCTGTCGCGCCTATTCGCACGGCGGTGGGGAAGACTTCGTCTCGGACCGTCTCTACGACCGCGGCGTCTGCCTGCCGAGCGGCGACCTTTTGACGGAGGACGACCGAGTGCGCGTGGCGGAAGCTCTTCGCTCGATCATCGGATAACCACCCTTTTTTGCAGAAACGAAAGAAACGGAGAACATCCCCTTGCAACCGAACATCAAACCGACGCTGTATTCGCGTTTTGTCAAGCGTTTTTTAGACTTGCTTTTGTCCGGACTCGCGCTTCTCATTTTGTCTCCCGTGTTTTTGATCGTTGCCGTTCTGGTGCGAACGAAACTCGGCTCTCCCGTGATCTTCTCGCAGGATCGCCCGGGCAAAGGGGAAAAAGTGTTTCGGATGTACAAATTCCGCACGATGACCGATGCACGCGACGAGGAGGGAAACCTTCTCTCCGACGAGGTACGACTCACCCCGTTCGGGAGGAAATTGCGCTCACTGTCGCTGGATGAACTTCCGGAACTGTATAACATCTTTAAGGGCGATATGTCTATCGTGGGGCCGCGACCGCTTTTGGTCTCTTACTTACCGCTGTACAATGAGACCCAACGTCTGCGCCACTGCGTGCGCCCCGGCCTGACGGGTCTGGCACAGGTCAACGGCCGAAATGCCGTGACCTGGGAACGTCGTTTTGAGTACGACGTTGCCTACATTGAGAAGATCACCTTTGTCGGCGATCTGAAGATTTTGGTTTCTACCGTGCGCGCGGTGTTGCGCCGCGAGGGAATCAATGCTGAGGGTGAGGCTACGATGGCCGCCTTTACCGGCACGAACCCCGAAGGGGAACATCACGTTTGAGTTGAGGACGTTTTCTTGAAGAAAGTATTGATTATCGCAAACAACGCCGGCGGTTTTTTGCTGTTTCGACAGGAGACCCTGATCGGTCTTTTGGAAGAGGGGTATGACGTCACAGTTGCCCTTCCGGACGAGCCGCAAGTCGCGCAGGTCGAAGCACTCGGCGCCGAGGTGGAGATCGTCCCGGTCAGTCGCCGTTCGACGAATCCTTTTTCGGATCTGCTGTTGTTTTTGCGCTACCGCAGGTTGATCCGTCGCCTGCGTCCCGACGTTGTGCTGACCTACACCGTCAAGTGCAACATCTACGGCGGAATGGCCTGCCGCGTGACCGGAACTCCGTATGTTTCCACGATCACCGGTCTGGGAAGCGGTCTGGGCGGCAGCGGTCTTCTGCAGAAGATCATTGTGGTTTTGAGCCGCATGGGTCTTCGCCGTTGCCGAACCCTGTTTTGTCAGAATACCTTTGTGGAGCGGTTCGTGCGTGAGCAGAAACTGTTTGACGGGAACCTTTGCCTGCTGCCCGGAAGCGGCGTCAATCTGGAAGAACACCCCTACACCCCGTATCCGGATGAAGCGGACGGGATCCGCATTTGTTTTCTCGGACGTTTGATGAGAGACAAGGGGATCGGGGAACTGCTCTCAGCCGCCGAGACGTTGCATGAAAAAGGCGCGAACGTAGTGTTCCACCTTGCCGGAATGGTCGAGGAAGAGGCATGGATGGATCGTGTGAGTACGCTGGAAGAACGCGGTGCGATCGTCTACCACGGAAGTCTCCTTGACGTCCGTCCCCTGATCCGCGACTGTCACGCATCCGTGATGCCGTCTTATCAGGAGGGCATGTGCAATGCGTTGATGGAATCCGCTGCCATGGGACGCGCCTTGCTCGCCTCGGATGTTCCGGGCTGTCGCGAGACGGTCGGCGAAAAGAACGGATTTTTGTTCGCCTCGCACAGTGCGGACGGCATCGTTGAGGCGGTGGAACGCTTTTTGGCATTGACAAAAGAAGAACGCGAAGAAATGGGGCGCGCTTCAAACGAAAAAATGATCGCCGAATTCGATCGGCGTTTGGTGACACAACGCGTGCTGGAAGCAGTGCGCTCGATCAACTGATAGGAGGCTGTTTGCGATGAGTTACCGTGATGTGACGATTCCCGAGGGAAGTGTGTTTCTGGTGACCGGAGGTGCCGGGTTTATCGGCTCGAATCTGGCTGAACGTCTTTTGGAAATGGGTGCCACCCTGCGCGTGTTGGATAATCTTTCCACCGGAAAACTGTCCAACATGGAAAGTTTTAAAGATCACGAAAAA
>JAFQUW010000130.1 GCA_017408325.1 Clostridia bacterium
ACGAATCGGTGCGAAGGCTTTTTTTATTCTTTTCCTTTTCCGCGGATCCCTTTTCGCAAGAGATCCATGGGGAGGATCGAGAGTGCGAGAAGGACGGGCGTGGTGATGAGTGCGCCTTCCAGTCGACAGCAACGGAACAGAGAGGAACCGATGAGGGCAAACGAGATCTGCACGAGGGTAATGGTGAGAACGACGAGGAGAAACGGCCGGTTTTGGAACAGTTGCGCCCAGAGTTTTTGACGAGGCGTTCGCACGTTGAACATATTGAAGACCCCGAGAAACACAAAGAGCAAAAAGAAAGCGGTCAGAAAGGCGGTGTCCCCCGAATCAAAGGCGTAGAGCGTGCGCAGAGTGCGGCTGGAGAGAAAGAAGACGGACAGAAGAAGCGAGTAAAAGGTTCCGAAAAGGATCTGCCCTTTCACCGCACGGGAGAGAATGGGCTCCGTTCGGCGAAGCGGAACTTTTCGGAGATATTCTTCCCTCGGCGGTTCTCCCGCAAAGGCGAGGGACGCGAGCGTGTCCATGATGAGGTTCACCCACAGCATTTGCATCACGGTGATCGGCGCCTCAATTCCGAGCATGGGCCCGATGAACGAGACGAGCACTGCACAGAAGTTCATCGTCAACTGGAAGGTGAGGAATTTGCGGATCGAACGGAAGACCGTGCGCCCGTAGAGGACGGCGTTGGAAAGCGAGGAGAGACGGTCGTCGGTGAGGACGATGTCGGATGCATCTTTTGCGATCTGTGTGCCGCTGCCCATGGAGAAACCGACGTCGGCGAGTTTGAGTGCGGGGGCGTCGTTGACACCGTCACCCGTCATCCCGACGACACGCCCCTCGTTTGCCGAGAGTTTGGCAAGTCTGCTTTTGTCCTCGGGCGTACAACGGTAGATGACCGAAAGGTCGGGGAGAAGATCACGGATCGCCCCGTCCGAAAGGTGTGCGAGTTCTTCGGAGGAGAGAACGCGCTTTTGGTCGGTGAAGATCCCGGCGCGACGGGCGATCGAGACGGCACTCTCGCGCGAATCCCCCGTGAGCATCACGATCTGAACGCCCGCTTGTTGCAGTCGTGAAACGGTGGAGGCGGTCTCCGGACGCAGATCGTCGGAGAGCGCGGCAAAGAAGATGAGTTCGAGCGTGTGCGGCAGTGTATTTGACAGAGGCCCTTGTCCTTGGGCAAAGGCAATGAGTCGCGCACTTTCTTGCGCACGTCTTGCAAGGGCGACGGTGATGCTTTGCCGTACGGCGGCGCTGATGGGAAGACTTTGTCCCCGCACGCGAACGTGCGTGGCAGAGGCGAGGAGTTTTTCGGGCGCACCTTTGTAGAGAACGGTTCCGTTGGAGAGAAGGACTGCCGAGTATTTTCGCTTGCTGTCAAAGGGGAGACGTTCGACGACGGATGGCTGTGCGGCGGGGATGTGTCGCACCGCATCGAGCAGCGCACGGTCGGTCGCATTGGAACCGCGCGCACCCTTCCTTGTGCGCCGCGCCTGATTGTTCAGACAGAAGTGGGAAAAGAGGGTGTCGGCATCGGGATCTGTTTTTGCAAGTCGGACGCCGTCAAAGGCCAGACATTCGCGCACGCGGTGCGTCCCTTCGGTGAGCGTGCCCGTCTTGTCGCAGAAGAGGAGATCCATCGTTCCGGCGGTCTCGATCCCTGCGAGTTTTCGCACGAGCACCCCTTCGCGCATCATTTTTCGCATCTGCGTCGACAGCACGACGGTGATCATCATCGGAAGCCCTTCGGGCACCGCCACGACCACCACCGTGACCGCGAGGGTGAGCGCGTGAAGCGCAGGGGAGAGGAGCGCCCACGGGTTTGCGGCAACAAGCGTAAAACCTTGTAAAAGATCGCCTGCGCCGAGTTCAAAGATCGCGTAGAGCAGATCCGCACCCGCCACGAGAATCGCCGCACAGTAGCCGATCTTGGCAATCGTCTTTGCCAGACGGGAGAGTTTTTCTTTTAAAGGGCTTTTGCGTGCCGTTTGACCCAGACTTGCCGCGAGACGGCCGTAAAGCGTGCGGTCTCCCACGGTCTCTACGAAAAGTTCCGCTTCCCCCGACGAGACCGTCGTGCCGGAGAAGAGTGCACCGGCGTCGGAGAGAGTGGAGGCTTTTTCGCACACGTATTTCTGCGCCTCGCGACTCTCTCCGTTGAGCGTGCTCTGATTGACGCTGCACGCGCCGAAGAGCACTCTCCCGTCTGCCGGTATCACGTCTCCGTCGGACAGAAGAACGACGTCCCCCACGACGACTTCGGTCGCCGATACCGAAAACACCTTGCCGTCTCTGCGCACGCGGCAGACGAGTTTTCCCGCCGCGTCGCGCAGTTTTTCAAAGGCGCGTGAGCTGGAGTATTCCGAGAGCGTGGAGACGAAGACCGAGATCAGGATCGCCAGCGCGATCCCGACGCTCTCGAAAAAACCGGAATCCCCGTGCGTAAAACAGAGGTTGAGAAACAGCGACGCAAGCAGGATCAAGATCATCGGGTCACCGAAACCCGCAAAAAACTCGCGCCAAAAACCGCGCCGCTTCTGTTCGCTGAATCGATTTTCGCCGTGCACCCTGCGCGACGCTTCCACTTCCTTAAAGGTGAGTCCCGTTCGTTGTTCCATACTACGAAACTATGCGCCGCGTCGTACCGTTATGCTCCGCCGCCTTTTTTTGATCCGCGATACCTCCGTTCAGGATATCCTGCCTCCTTTGCCGCCTCGTCCACCATCCGCCGCGCCGACTCCATATCTCCGGAGTTGATAGCGGCAAGGTACTCCTCGTCGTTGAGAGAGTATGCTATAGCTTTATTGTCTTGATTTTCTCCAGAAGCTCCGCTTCC
>JAFQUW010000131.1 GCA_017408325.1 Clostridia bacterium
CGACGACCGACACCGTACAAAAGGCCATGGAGCTCCTCCCCCTCGGCCCCGTCGTTCTGCTCGACACCCCCGGGCTGGACGACGAAGGTGAGCTGGGGCTCCTTCGCGTCAAGGCGGCGTACAAAGCGCTCGCCAAGACCGATCTCGTCGTCTTCGTCACCGACGCCGCACAAGAGCGGACGAAAGAAGAAGAGGCGTTTCTTTCCCGATTGAAATCCGAAGGCAAACCGACGCTCCTCGTCTACAACAAGTGCGACCTCACACCCCGTCGCCCCGAGGACGGCATCAGTGTGAGTGCCGAAAGCGGCGAGGGCATCGACACGCTGAAGGCGGCGATCGCCGCGCACGCGCCGCGCGAGGAAAAATACATTCTGCGCGATCTGGTCGGCCAAGGCGACGTCGTCCTCCTTGTGACACCGATTGACGCCTCCGCGCCGAAGGGACGCATCATCCTGCCCCAGCAGCAGACCCTGCGCGAGCTCTTGGACCTGCACGCGATCCCCCTTTTCTGTCAGCCCGAGGAAGTAGGCGCAACGCTCGCCGCGCTCTCAGCCCCCCCGAGGCTTGTCGTCACGGATTCGCAGGCGTTTTCCGCGGTTGCCCGTGACCTGCCCGAGGAGATCGCCCTGACCTCGTTTTCGATCCTCTTTGCTCGCTACAAGGGTGATCTGCCCGCCCTCGTACGCGGTGCGGCCGCGATCCGCTCCCTCTCCGACGGCGCGAAGGTGCTCGTCAGCGAGGGCTGCTCCCACCACCGACAGTGCGGCGACATCGGAACGGTGAAGCTCCCTGCCGCGATTCGTCGGCTGACGGAAAAGGAGCTCGCATTCTCCTTTACTCAGGGCGGCGATTTCCCCGAGGACCTGACGCCCTACTCGCTCGTCATCCACTGCGGCGGCTGTATGCTCCCCGAAAGCGAGGTGCAAAGCCGCGCGAAACGCGCCGCGTCCCAAGGCGTGCCGATGACCAACTACGGCATCGCGCTCGCCCTTGCCTCGGGCATCCTCCCCCGCGCGCTGAAGCCGCTGGGCATTGAGATTTAGGTTTTTCTCTTCTTTCTTTTCGGAGAAAAGAAAGAAGCAAAGAAAAGCCGAGGCGAGAAAAAGAAAAAAGACGACCTTCAGCACAAACGGTGCCCGTAAAGCGTGGGCACCGTTTGCGGTTTGCAAAAGAACTGTCTTTTGCCTTTTTTACCGAGCAAAACACCCGCCGCAAACTGCGATCGGTGTTTGATCGCCATCTTGTCCTCCTTGACTTTTTTGCCTTACTGTGGTATTATGGAGGGCGGCAGAGGTAAGGCTCTCTGCTCGCCCTTGCTGGGGGTGTTGGGTAACGGTTTCGTTGGTTGCGGGTCGTTACCCTTTTTTCTTTGCCTACTTTCTTTTTTCTCGAAAAAAGAAAGTAGGACTCAAAACAAAAACAAAGAAGCACGCTGTCGCGTGCTTCTTGTTCTTTTCGATCCCTTCAACGGGCAAAGGATTTTTTGTGTGTCCACACATCCGAGCGAAACCGCAGACGGAAGATGACCGTGCGAACGGCCCATTCAAGTACCATCGAGATCCAGATGCCGTAGACGCCCAAGGACAGGGGAAAACAGATCAGATACGCGACTCCGACGCGCACCACCCACATCACGACAAGGCTGACCGTCGAAGGGAAGGTGCAGTCTCCCGCAGCGCGCAACACCCCCGGAAGAACACCCGAGTTGCCCCAAAAGAACGGCATCGCAAAAAGCGCGATCATCATCAGTTGCCAGATTAAGCTGACGGTGCTTTTCGGTGCTTGGAACAGATCCAACACCCATGGCATCATCGGCAAAAAGACGGCAATGGAAAAGAGACTCGCAACGACGCTCATCCGCACCATACTTTTCCCGTACCGACGGGCAAGAGCAGAATCCTTCGCGCCGATCGCCTGACCTACCACGGTGATCGCGAGAGTCGCCACCGCGTTCGGTGCCATGGAAATCAGGGAAAACGCAGAGTTGGCAATCGCGTTTGCCGCAACTGCCGCCTCTCCGAAAGAAACGAGGAAGGTCTGTACGAGAATCGTGCCTCCGTGCGCAAACACGCGCTCCATGGTAAATGGCAATCCGATGCGAAATACCGAGCCCAAAACCTTGCGATTCGGTCGGAAGATATCCGAAAAGGTAATCCGAAACGCCGCTTTTTTCCGCATCACGGAATACATCGCACAACCGCCGCCCAAAATACGTGCGGCGATCAGCGACAGTGCCGTTCCGACGATGTCGAGGCGAAGCACGTTGATGAACAAAACGGAAAAACCGAGGTGCGTGAGGTTGATGATGACCGAGAGCACAAGACAGAGCGAGGAGTTTCCGATCCCACGCAAAACCGAGAACGCCGACAGATAAAACGAGTGAAACAAAAGCGAGATTCCGACGCCGATGATGTAGTCGCGCGCCTTTGTGATGACCGCCTCACCGATCTCGCCATACAGAAGTCTCAAAAGTCCTTCCGCCAACAAAACCGTCAACAGACAGGTAAATGCACTGACCACGAAATTTGCCACAACGACCTGCCCTGCGGCACGACGAGTTCCATCGATGTCGCGCTTGCCGTAATACTGGGCGATGATAACCGTTGCACCGGCACTGACCGCGTCGAACACGGCAAAGATCATCCACGACAGAGGGTTGGCAAGGCTCATTGCCGCCACGCTGTCCTGCCCCGAGGCAGAGACCATCGAGGTATTCAAAAGACCGATGACCGAAATAAAGACCTGATCCCCCACGATGGGAAGGTACATCTTCAAAATGTCACGCCACGAAAAAAGCGGACTCGACAAACTGCGATCCAGATATCTTCCCGCGCTCAAGCGCATACGAGAAAACAGTTTCATATAATGCCTCTCAGCAAAAAACTTTTTTCGCACCCATCTTACCACCCCTTTCCTGTTTTTTCAAGAGATTTTCTCTTCTTTCTTTTCGGGAGAAAAGAAAGAAGCAAAGAAAAGCCGAAACGGGAAAAAGGAAACGGCAACGTTACACACAAACGGCACCCAAAATACGGGTGCCGTTTGCGATTTGCCAAGAAGGAGGAACAACGAC
>JAFQUW010000132.1 GCA_017408325.1 Clostridia bacterium
ACCGCGCTGTTGCGCGCCCTCCTCTCGGCGGAAGCGATCAGCCAAAAGGAAGCGTATCTCCTCCAGGCGACAACGAGCGACGAGGCTCTTTCTCCTCTCGCCGCACCGGACCGACCGAAGATGCGCTCGCACGTCTTAAAAACCGCACTTCTCCGCCTTGCCTCCCAATCGTAACCACACCCATTTGAAAAACAGAAAGAGATGATAAACCTTGAAACGCTGTGACCACTGCCAAAACGAGGCCACCCACTACGTTTGCATCACAGTAAACGGCCGCACCGAAGAACGGTATCTGTGCGCTGACTGTGCCGCCCGCCAAAGCCGAGAGGGCGACCCTCTGTTCCAAAGTCCCGAGTTCTTCTTTTTGCCGATGTTTTCTCGGGCAAGAGTGCAACGAAAACCGTCGGAAGAGCCCGATGCAAGCGAAACTGTCCACGAACTGCCGAACGAAGAAAAACAGTCGCTTGCCACACTCAAAGCGCAACTCAAACGCGCTCTGCGCCGCGAGGACTACCTGACCGCCGCCCGTGTACGCGACTCGATCCGTGCGCTCGAAGGGAAGTGAAACGATGAATCAACAGTATTTCAACGAAAGCGCCTCGCGCATTCTCGAAGCGGCAAGTGCCGCTGCCGCCGAACTCGGACAAAACACCATCGGCAGCGAACATCTTCTCATCGGGCTTCTTTCCTGTCCCGACACCCTGGCCTTTGAAGTCTTGACCGATTTCGATCTCTCGCGCGATATGGTCGCCGAAAAACTCGCCGCGCTCACGGGCAAGCAGAAACCGCTGACCGAGACGCTTCTGCAGATCACGCCGCGTGCCGAGCGTATCCTGAAATCGGCGATCTACCGTGCCCAAAAGAGCGGACGCAAGGCAGGAAGCGTCGAACTTCTCGAAAGCCTGCTCTCCGAAAAAGAGAGTCTCGCCGCAAAGCTGCTTCTCGCCCTCGGCGTCACCCCTTCCGACGTCCTGCGTGCACTCGGCGACGCACAAAAAGAAGGGGCTGAAGAAAAAACGGCAATCAAAAAAGAAAAGCGCGACTCCCTCACCCCCACGCTGGACAAATACTCCCGCGATCTCACCGAGGCTGCCGAAGAAGGCAAACTCGATCCGATCATCGGGCGCGAAGAAGAACTTGCCCGCGTCATCCAGATCCTCTCGAGACGCACGAAAAACAACCCCTGTCTCATCGGCGAGCCCGGCGTCGGCAAAACCGCCATCGCGGAAGGGCTTGCCCAGAAGATCCTCGCCGGAGAAGTGCCCTCCACCCTCGCTTCCTCGCGCGTCGTCACGCTCGATCTGACGGGGATGCTCGCGGGCGCAAAATACCGCGGCGAATTTGAGGAGCGCATCAAAGCCATCCTGGACGAAGTCAAAAAAGACACGAGCGTCATCCTCTTCATCGACGAGATCCACACCCTCATCGGCGCAGGCGGCGCAGAAGGTGCCATCGACGCGGCGAACATCTTAAAGCCCGCGCTCTCGCGCGGCGAGATCCAGGTCATCGGCGCAACGACGCTCTCCGAATACCGCGCGATCGAAAAGGACGCCGCGCTCGAACGCCGCTTCCAGCCCGTCACCGTGGGCGAGCCGAGCGAGGAGGAGGCGATCCTCATCCTGTCCGGTCTGCGCGAGAAATACGAAGCGCACCACAAGGTGAAGATCACCGATGAGGCGATTGAAGCCGCCGTCCGCCTCTCCGCGCGCTACATCGGCGACCGTTTTCTGCCCGACAAGGCCATTGACTTAATCGACGAGGCACAGTCCAAAGCACGCATCGCCTCTTTGCGTCTGCCCGAGCATTTGCGCGAAATGGAGGCGACGCTTCTCGATCTGAAAGAAAAGAAAAAACACGCCGTCGAAGAGGAAGAATACGAGCAGGCGCAAAGTCTCTTTGAAGGCGAACGGAAACTCGCAAAGCAGATCGAAGAGGAAAAAGAGGCCTGGCAGGCGGCGCAGGAAGAAACCCCGCGCTCCATCGGCGCGGACGAGATCGCCGAAGTCATCACCGAGTGGACGAAGATTCCCGTCGCGCGTCTGTTGGAGGAGGAGAGCGAACGGCTGAAAAACCTTGAGGAACTGCTCGCGAAACGCGTCGTCGGTCAAACGGAGGCGGTCAGTGCAATTTCGCGTGCGATCCGCAGAAGCCGCAGCGGACTCAAAGACCCCCGCCGTCCCTCGGGCAGCTTCATCTTTGCGGGTCCGACCGGCGTCGGTAAGACGGAACTCTCCAAGGCTCTCGCCGCCCTGCTCTTCGGAGACGAGACGAAGCTGATCCGCGTCGATATGAGTGAATTTATGGAGAAGCACTCGGTCTCAAAGCTCATCGGCTCTCCGCCCGGCTACGTCGGCTACGAGGACGGGGGAGAACTCACCGAGCGCGTGCGCCGCAACCCCTACTCGGTGATCCTCTTCGATGA
>JAFQUW010000133.1 GCA_017408325.1 Clostridia bacterium
GCAATTTTTTCATAAACCGCAAACGGTGCCCACGCTTTACGGGCACCGTTTGTGCTGAAGGTCGTCTTTTTTTCTTTTTCTCGTCTCGGCTTTTCTTTGCTTCTTTCTTTTCTCATGAAAAGAAAGAAGAGAAAACCAAAACGAGCCCGCGGTTTGGGCTCGTTTTCTGCTGACATTGTCTTTTGCTTCTTTTCGGTATCGCTTTTCTTTTGCTTCTTTTCTTTTCTCGTGAAAAGAAAAGAAGAAAAAACTCACTCGAACAGATCCGTCGACAGGTATCGTTCGCCCGAATCGGGCAGGAGGACGACGGCGGTCTTACCGAAAAACTCCGCGCGGCGAAAGAGCCTCACGGCGGCAGAGAGCGCGGCACCGCCGGAGATGCCGCAGAGGACGCCTTCCGTTTTGGCAAAGGCGCGCGCGGCAGAATACGCCTCGTCCTTCGTCACGGCGATCACCTCGTCGCAGACGGTGACGTCGAGCGTCTTCGGGACAAAGCCCGCACCGATCCCCTGCAGAGCGTGGGGATGCGCCTCGCCGCCCGAGAGCACCGCACTGTCGGCAGGCTCCACGGCGCAGACGAAGAGGTCGGCTTTTTTCTCTTTCAGGTAACGTGCCGTACCCGTGATCGTGCCGCCCGTTCCGACGCCGCAGACAAGCGCATCCACGCGCCCGTCGGTGTCGCGCCAGATCTCGGGCCCCGTCGTGGCGTAGTGCGCGGCCGGATTTTCGGGGTTGTCAAACTGCGCGGGAATGAAGCTGTTCGGGATCGACTCCGCGAGACGCTCCGCCTCGGCGATGGCACCTGCCATCCCGAGTGCCGCGTCGGTCAGAACGACCTCGGCACCGTAAGCACGGGCAAGCGTTTGGCGCTCCGCGGAGGCATTCGACGGCATCACGAGGATCACGCGGTATCCGCGCGAGACGCCGAAAGCGGCAAGGGCAATGCCCGTGTTTCCGCTGGTCGGCTCAATGATCACCGAAGAGGGCACGAGTCTCCCCTCCTCCTCGGCACAGGACAGCATCCGACAGGCCACGCGATCCTTCGCGCTGCCCGCAGGATTGAAGCCCTCCAGTTTCACCAACAGACGCGCACTCAGCCCCTCGCTTGCTCGAAAGCGGTCGGCACAAAGAAGCGGAGTGTTCCCCACAAGCTCGGCGGCGCACGCGTAGATCTTCTCCATAACAGTCTCCCAAATCAGAGTTTTCCCCATTATAGCACAGCAAAAAAAACGTGTCAAACGAGAAAGAAAACTCCCCCGCCAAAGAAGGTAGGGGAGTTTTTGCGATGGATCACTCCATTTTGCTTTCCGGTGAAACATCCTGTTCCATCGGAACAAAATTCACGGCCGGAACGACGCACAGAACGGTTTCTGCATCCCTCTTCACCAAGAATTCGTAAGTCGGGATCACGTGTCCGCCGCACATCGTCATGTCGTATTGAAAGGACACAGACAAAATCTCCTCATCCTTCACACTTTCCGACGACGTCCCGAGAACGAAGCAGTTCTCATCCTTCAGATTCTTGAGAGCATCCGAATACGAAAGCGCCGACAGCTCTCTCACTTTTTCAAAAGACCCCGTCGTGATCACGAGCTTCGCTCGACCTTCCTCCTCCGATTTTCTCACGTAGAAGGAACGACACATCAGGTTCTCGGCACTCTCCGAGAGCGTCGCTCCCCTTTGATACATGCAAAACTGAAAGGAAGAAACGCTGCCGTTTTCATCACGCTCACAGAAAAAGGAGATCACGGGATCCGTGACGGAATGATAGGCACAGGCCGCAGACAAATAAGGGTCGGTCGCAAGAAGCCGTTTCAACTCAAGATCCGTCGTCTCCGCCGATATACGATCGGTAAACGCGCCTACGACGATCGAGGAGACGGACGAGGTGATCGACACTCCGTCGACCGTTGCCTCGGCGCGAGGCAAACCTTCTTCCGGTACCGAAACCTCGGCAACCTTTCCCAGATGTTTTAAGTAATTCTCCAGATGTTCGGTATACGCCGCGATCGAGGCCGAGGCATTCTGCGAAGAGGAATATTCCGGTATCCGAAAAACCCCGAGCGTCACGTCATGTTCGCCATCCAATTTCAAGCCTTCTCGGCGATCATTTTTCGAAAGAGCGGCCATTTCCGTTCCGATTCCGTTGTTTGGCGAACGATACAAGGACAGATCCGCGCGCGGATAATCATAGATCAACTCCGAAGGGACCTGCTCGCTTTCCGACAAAAGTTCTTCACCGGAACCGTTTTGCTCAGCCGGCACTTGTAGTTCACAAGAAAGCAAAAAAAGGCTGAAAAGCAAACACCACAAGAACAACGCAAAGCCTTTCATAATCTTCTCCCTACTTTCGTTCGAATAAACAATAGAATTCCCTTTGTTTGCCGAATCATTGAATCACGCTTCTACCGTGACATCGACAATTCTATGATACCTAAAATCCCCATTTCTGTCAATCAAACCACAAAAAATCGGACAGAGAAGAGTCTCTGTCCGGTTTGGTTTTCGGTCTTATTGTTTCGTGTTCTTTTTCTCCAGCATACTTTCGTAAGCCGCGCGGTCGCGCTGTTCGCGCTCGCGCGCACGGGCGAGGGCGACGCGCACGCCGACGGTGGCAAAATACGCCGCCAAAAAGAGGACGTAGGCCAGAACGACGAAGGCCCAGTTGGTCGCGCCCGAGGAAAGATTGTCGACCTCCTGCTCCCCGAGGGCGACGGACAGCGGCTGCCACATCACGAAGTAAGCGACGTAAAAAAGAGCCGCCGAGACGGTGAAGTGGAACAGGCGGTACACCGTGGACGAAAACACGGGGACTCGCTTTAGACTGCGTGCAATTCCCGTGACGAGAAAGAAGAACGCGGTGGACAGCTGGAAGCCGAAACCGAGGATATTCCCCTCCACGACCGAGCCGACGCCCGCCCAGTGCACCAGGGCACCGAGGACGAGCATCGTCAGCGTAAAGCCGACCGTGATGCTTTTGAGCGTCTCCGAGACGGCGGCGCGAAAACTGTCGCGGCGCGCAAAAGAACGCGTCTGTTGATTGGTCATATGTTACCTCCGATGGAAAAGAAAGCCGACCGAGTGATATTCGGTCGGCTTGCCTTCGTTGTCTCTTACAGAGCGGCCTTCGCGGTGGCCACGAGGGCGGCAAAGGCTTCCTTGTCGCTGATGGCGATCTCGGAGAGCATCTTGCGGTTGAGATCCACACCGGCCTTCTTGAGACCGTTCATAAAGGTGGAGTAGTTCATCCCGTTCGCCTTGCAGGCGGCGGAGATACGGGTGATCCAGAGACGACGGAAGTCGCGCTTCTTCTGCTTGCGGCCGATGAACGCGTAGTTGCCGCTCTTCATCACCTGCTGTTTCGCCATCTTAAAATGACGGCTCTTGGCACCCCAGTAGCCCTTGGCTGCCTTCAGGATCTTCTTTCTGCGTGCGCGGGTCGTGACCGCACCTTTGATTCTTGCCATAATTTTCTACCTTATCGCGTTATGCGTTCCTTTCTTGAAATGAGCCGATCAGGCGTAGGGGAGAAGCTTCTTGATGTTCTGGGCATTGGCCTCGGCGATGTAGCCGGCCTTACGCAGAGCGCGCTTGCGCTTGGTGGTCTTCAGGTGAACCTGATGACGTCTGCCCTGATGGTTCATCTTGACTTTGCCGCTTTTGGTCAGCGAGAAACGCTTCGCGGTTGCTTTGTGGGTTTTGATCTTGATCTTAGCCATAACTTTTACCTCTTTCCGGCGGCTGTGCTTTTTTACAGCGGTGCGTGCCTCCTGCCGCCGCGGGGGACGCTGGGGTTGGTGTTTATTCGGCCTTCGGCGCGGCTTTTTCCTTTGCCTTTGCCGGAGTTTCCTTCTTGGGTGCTAAAAACATCGTCATAAATCGGCCGTCGAGGCTCGGCTTCTTTTCCACGGAAGCGATCTCGTCACAGGCGGCGACGATCTTCTCCATCAACACGTAGCCGTTGCCCGTCTGGGTCATCTCACGGCCGGAGAAGACGATGGTGACCTTGACCTTGTTGCCCGCCTTCAAGAAACGGTGGGCGTGGGAAATCTTGGTCTCAAAATCGTGGGTGCCGATGCGGCAGGTGAACTTGATCTCCTTGAGTTCGACGGTGACCTGCTTTTTGCGGCTCTCACGCTGCTTATTCTCTTTCTCGAAGCGGTACTTGCCGTAATCCATGATGCGGCACACGGGCGGTTCGGCACCGGGAGCGATCTCCACGAGGTCCAGTCCGCGGTCGTACGCCAGGTCAAGGGCGGCGCGTTTGTCCAGGATGCCGAGCTGTTCGCCGTCGGGACCGACGACGCGCATCTTCGGCGCACGGATCTTCTCATTTAAGAGCAAATCTTTGGAAGCGATAGGATTTCCCTCCTTTTTATCTCGCTTGTTTGGTTCGGACAACAAAAAAGCGCGGAATCCCCTTCCGCACCGAAACGAGCGACAACTGCCGCTTTTGTCAGTATCAACCACCGCGCTCTTCTCGCACGGAAGGTGAGAACGAAAGGTTCTGCTTCTTTTTTGCACGGGGTATTATAGCACCCCGAAAGCCACTTGTCAAGAGTTTTTTACTCGATCGTCTCAACGCTCTCCAACTGGCGCAGGACGCGAGAGCGTTCATTCTCGTAAATCTCGCGCGTCAGACCGAAATATCTGCTTTCCGCGACGATGAAATGATCCAGAAGCTTCACGTCCATCTTCGCAAGGAAGGAGCGAATGTCGCGCGTGACGTCCAGATCCGTCGCACTGGCGATCGGTACGCCGCCGGGATGATTGTGCGCGAGGACGAGATAGGTCGCCTTCTTTAAGATCGCGCGTTCGGCGACCTCCCGGACGGAAAACGCCGCCGAATGCAGACTGCCGGAAAAGAGCTCGCAGGAGTCCACAAGCTTCAGAGAAGGCGAATAAAACAAGCCGTAGACCGACTCGTTTCGGTGATTGAGAAAATGCGCAACGAGGTGCGTACCCATTTCATCGTACTCCGGCAAAAAGCCCTTGACGTCGAAACGGCACTCACAGTAACGGCGCGCAAGTGCGGGAATGAGCTTGATGAGCAGAGCCGTGTGTTCCCCGACGCCTTCCACCTCGACAAGATCCTCCAACGGCGCGTCGAAAACGGCGGCAAGCGTTCCGTAGCGCTTCATCAGCCGATGCGCCAGGGGATTCGTGTCCTTCTGCGGAATGGCGTAAAACAGGAGAAGTTCGAGCACGTTGTGGTCCTCGAAATGATCCAGCGACTCACGCACGAATCTCGCCTTGAGCCGTTCGCGGTGCGAGGCGTGCGGATTTTCTTGTTTGCCCACCGTGTTCCCTCCCTTCTCAAAACCTCAGTGTTTTCATACAGTGTATCAAACGCCCGAGGGTCTTGTCAACACCCGAAGAGGAGAAAACGAATGGATTTTTACACTTTTCTTTCTCCTTTTCTATAGACAAACAAATATTGTTGATGTATAATTTATAGTCGGATTCCAATGACTTACGGAACTATACAACGGTTGTCATAAGAAAACGGGCGTGCCCGTTTGAGTTTGGAGGTACTATGAAGCGGATCCTCGCATTTTCCCTGTCTCTCACCCTCTTTCTCTCCCTCGTTTTGCCGACGGCGGTCTTTGCCGCCAAAACGGAGGAGGAGAGCTACGTGACGCAGACCTCGATGGTGCGCGCCCTGCAGACGATGCTCACGGTCGACGCGCCGCTCGACAGCGAATACACGCAAAAAAGCCCCTACGGCGGCGCAAAAGGCTCGCTCGGCTTTGCGCAGACTCTCTTTTACCGTCTGTTTTTATCCGAGCTTCCCAAGGACGGAAAACTGCTCGAATGCGAAGACTTGACCGTCATGAGCGCGTTTGAAGAGGGCGACGGAGCGCAGGCTTCCACCATCCCCGCCGCGCGCGGTGCTTTGCGCTTCGGCGACCTCATTCAGTACGGGGACGGCGGACACATCTCCGTCGTGCTCGGCGAGGCCGACCGCTGCGTCGTGGTATACGACTGCGGATTCGGCGGCGAGGACAAACGCGTCCGCCTGCGTCTGGTCACCGAAGACGAACTGACCGAACAAGCTCTTGAGGAAGGGCGCGGCGGTCTCTTCTTCTTCCGCTGCAAAAATCTCCCCGCGCTCGACATCACGCTTGATCTGGTGAAAAAACCGAAAACGACCTCCTATTATCTTGAATCGACCCCCTCGACCAAGGGAGCCCTTCTCGCCTACCATTCCGAGCAGACGGGCCGCAAAGAGATCAAGGCAAACGACGAACAGCTTTTGACCTTCGCCTCCACCGCGGAGGCAGGCAACGTACCGATGCTCTTCCTTTACGGAAGCGCGATCACCTTCTGCAGTCTGGAAGTCAAAAACGAGACCGTCGAATCCATCGTCATCAAAACGCCCCCGACGAAGCTCGAATACACCACCGAAGAAGAAGTCGATATGACCGGCGCGGTCGTGATCGCGAAAATGCTCGACGAGGAGAAGACGGAAGTCGAACTCGACGAGAGCGAATACACCGTCAGTTACGCTTTCACCGCCCCCGGAAGTGCGACGGTCACCGTTTCCTACGGTTCAAAAGAAACCACCTTTGACGTCAAGGTCAAGGAGCCGCCGATCACACGGCTGACCGTCGGTCCCCTCGCCAAGACCAAGTATTACGTCGGCGAACGGCTGGATCTCACCGACGCTTACATCGTCGTCGACTACGAAAAGAAAAAGAACGTGCGCATCGACCTGGTCGAATCGATGCTCTCCGCCTACGACACTTCCCTGCCGGGCAAACTGTCCGTCACGGTCAACTATGGAGGGAAGACCGCGGAACTGACCGTCGAGATCATCGAAAACAAGATCGCCTCGCTGCGTCTCGTCTCCTCGCTCAACAAGCAGTACCGGAAAGGTGCGTCGATCGACCTTGCCAAAGTGGAACTCGAGGTGCTCTACGAGGACGGCCAGACCCGCACCGTCACCGCGCGTGACTGCGAGGTGAAGATCAACGGCGAAGTCACCTCCACCTTCCACAAGCCCGGTGAAGCGGAAGTCGTATTCACCTATCAGAACGTCTCCACGGGAACCGTTGCCGTCAGCGTCGCGGAAGACCCGATGGCGGGCATCATCACCGTCGCCGTCATCATCCTCGCCCTGCTCATCGGCATCCCGCTTCTCATTCTCCTGATCGTCTTCCTCGTCCGTCGCGCACGCGAGAAGAAGGCGCAAAACACCGTCGACGTCGGAGGAAACGACTACGAGATCGCCGAAGAGATCGCTTCCTTTGACGACGAGGACGACGACATGCGCATCTTTGAAGAAAAAGGGAATCGCGGAGACACCGTCGCCCTTCCGAAGATCGCCACGGGCGTCCCCTCCATCCGCCGAGCGGGTGACGATCCCACCATCCAAGTGCCGCAGATCCCGAAATCGGCGGACTCCCCGACCATTCGCATCCCCAAACTTCCTGCGGACACGCCGAAGACCCCCGCGCCGCGAAAGATCGACTTTTTTGATGATCTTTGATCCGCCATCCATCCAAACGAGAGGTACACAATGAATTTCAACAAAAAACTCTTTTCCCTTTTGCTCGACCGCGCACGCGGTGAGCGCAGTTGGCGTCGCTTTGCAATCGACGCGGACATCAGTTACGTCCAGATGCGAAAACTCGCCCTGATGCAACAGGAAAATCCCCCGCGCTTAAAACTGTTGAAGAAGATCGCCTCCGTCGCCGCAGGTGACGTCACCGTCGACGACCTTCTCTTCTGCACGGGAACTTCTTTTGAGCACGACGACACGAAACTCCCCCTCTCCTCCTCTTCACGCAAGCAAGGTGAACTCTTCTACGAAAAGTTCCTCTCCCTCTCCAAGGGTCAGCGCAAAGAGATCATCGACTTCATCGATTTTCTGTCCGGAAGATGAGATCCTTCGACGCTCTGCTCCGCGAGATCGTTTCCGCGATCCGCAAGACCGACCGCGAAAACGCGTTTCTCCCTCTGGAGC
>JAFQUW010000013.1 GCA_017408325.1 Clostridia bacterium
AGCGCACGTAGTAGGGCACCTTGTGTTTTGCCATATGATCCATCACGTACTTTTTGATCTCCTCCTCGGTGGCGGTTATGCCGGGCTTCAAGATGATACACGCCATGATCTGCTCGCCGTAGTCCTTGTCGGGCACGCCGATGACCTGTACGTCGCTGATCTTTTCGTAGGTGTAGAGGAAGTCCTCGATCTCCTTGGGGTAGATGTTCTCACCGCCGCGGATGATCATATCCTTGATGCGGCCGGTGATCTTGAAATAGCCGTTGTCGTCGCGGCGGGCAAGGTCGCCGGAGTGCAAAAAGCCGTCCTTGTCGATCACGGCGGCAGTCGCCTCGGGCATCTTGTAGTAGCCCTTCATCACGTTGTAGCCGCGCGCACAAAATTCGCCGTCCACGCCGTTTGGCACCTCTTCGCCCGTCTCGGGGTCGACGATCTTGTTTTCCACGGCGAACATCGAGGCTCCGACGGTGTTGACGCGGATCTCGACGGAGTCGGTGGTCTTGGACATCGTCGTCGCAGGAGACGCCTCGGTCTGACCGTAGGTGATGCAGATCTCAGACATATGCATCTTCTCGATGACCTCTTCCATCACCTTGATCGGGCAGGGGGAGCCTGCCATAATGCCGGTGCGCATATGCGAAAAGTCGGTCGAATCAAAGTTCTTGTTCGCCAGCATCGCAATAAACATCGTCGGCACGCCGTGGAAGCAGGTGATCTTCTCGCGGTTGATGCAGTCGAGACCCTTCGTCGGGGAGAAGGCGGGGATCGGGCTCATACAGACGCCGTGCGTCACGGATGCCGTCATCGCAAGCACCATACCGAAGCAGTGGAACATCGGCACCTGGATCATCATACGGTCGTAGTTTGAGAGATCCATGCAGTCGCCGATCGCTTTTCCGTTGTTGACCACGTTGTAATGGGTGAGCATAACGCCCTTGGGGAAGCCCGTGGTGCCGGAGGTGTACTGCATATTGCAGACGTCGTCCTTGTGCACCTCCGCGGCGCGGCGACTCACCTCCGAGGGGTCGACGGCGTCGCCGAGGGCGAGCGCGTCGTCCCAGGTCAGACAGCCCGGCTGACTCGACTCACAGGTGATGACGTGGCGCAAAAACGGCAGTTTTTTGACGTGGAGTCCCTCACCCGGCGTCGCCGCGTTCAGTTCGGGACAGATCTTGTGGATGATCTCGTTGTAGTCGGCGTCCTTGTAGCCGTCGACCATCACGAGGGTGTGCGTGTCGCTCTGGCGCAGGAGGTACTCCGCCTCGTGGATCTTATAGGCGGTGTTGACGGTGACGAGCACCGCGCCGATCTTCGTCGTCGCCCAGAAGGTGATGTACCACGCGGGGACGTTCGTCGCCCAGATGGCGACCTTGTCGCCGCGGCCGACGCCGAGGGCGATGAGCGTGCGCGCGAAGGCGTCCACGTCGTCACGAAATTCGCGCCAGGTGCGCGTATAATCCAGCGTCGTGTAGCGGAAGGCGTAGGCGTCGGGGAAGGTGGCGACGGCGTGATCGAGCACCTCGGGGAAGGTCAGGTCGATGAGGTGTTCCTTCGGCCAGTAATACTTGCCCGTGCCGCGGTTGTCCGTCTGCAACGGGCAGGAGAGCGCCTCTTCGCGCGAGAGCATCGGCACGACGGGCAGGTCGTAGCCGCGGCTCGGCGCGTCGTGGTTGTCGGCACCGACGACCACCTGGGCAAACTCGCTCATATAATGCACGAACTTCGGGAACACCACGGCGGCGTTCTCGAGGTCGGGGGTATAGCCCTTCAGCCACTCCAGAGAGAGGAAGCCCTCGTAGTTGATCGAATCGAGTGCGGCGACCATGCTCTCGATGGGAAGGTCGCCCTCACCCATCATTTTATAGGTGATCTCGCCGCCCTCCTCCACGGAGTCCTTGATGTGCACGTACTTGATGCGCGCGCCGAGGTGCTCCACCGTCTGCGCGCCACTCTCGCCGAAATAGCGGTAGGGATGGTGCATATCCCAGAGCGCGGCGACGGAGTCGTGCGCGACGTCGGAGAGCAGGGCGGAAAGGCGCGCGGTGTCGGCGTAGACGCCGTTGGTCTCGCACAGAAGGGTGACGCCTGCCTCCTCGGCCTTGGGCGCAAGGGCGCGCAGGGATGCGGCGACCGCCGCGTCGTCCACCTCGCCGTCGGGCGCGGCGTGGGCATCCGCCAGAACGCGCACGAACGAGGCGCCGAGATCCGCGGCAAGACGGATGCAGCGCAAGACGTCCTCCTCCGCCTCTGCGCGGCGCGCAGGATCGGACAGGGGAAGACCCGACGAGACGCAGGGGATCACGAGGCTCTTGGACTGAAGCTTTTCGCGCGTGGCGGCGCGGTTTTCTTCGGCAAACGGCTCCTCGATCTTCGAGAACAGGTCCTCGCCGAGTCCGCGCAGTTCAATGCCGGAAAAGCCCAGATCGCGCGCCATGGAGTAGATCTCCTTGAACGAGAAGCCCGGGCAGGCCATGGTGGAAAATGCAAGTTTCATAAACGTTTCTCCTTGTTCCTCGGAGGGGAAAACAAAAAACGCCTTCGCCTCTCCTTCGCATAAGAGACGAAAGCGACTGCTTCCGCGGTACCACTCTTTTTGGTGCAGGTGCACCCACTCTGCGGCGTCGAAAAACGCCTCCCCGTCTCACGGTGGGGTGCCGTCTGTCCCTACTCTCACGGGATTTGGGGGCAGCCGCTCGGCGGTGAGGAAAGAAGGCTCGCCTTTGCTGTCTCGCACCGTCCGACAGCTCTCTGGATAAGACGTTTTTGCTTCTCTTGTCCGCGTCAACGCGTTTCTTTTTACCTTGGTACTATACCATTTGCCCCGTTTCTTGTCAAGGGGCAGACAAAAACTTTTTTCTATGGTATAATCATGCAAGCAAAACGAAGCCACGGAGGAAAGAATGTTTTCCGAGATCAAGTACGTCCTTCTGGACGTCGACAATACCCTGCTCGACTTTGACGCCGGTGCGCGCGAGGCGGCGAAAAAAGCCTTCGTCAAATGGGGGCTTGACCCTGCGCGTTACGACCACGCCGTCTTCACACGCATCAACGACTCCCTTTGGTCCGCACTGGAGCGCGGCGAACTGAAACGCAGTGAGATCCACCGCACGCGCTGGACGAAGATCTTCAACGCCCTCGGCATCGACGCCGACGGGGAACTCTTTGAGGCGGCGTTTCTTTCGGCGATCCCCGAGTCCGTCGTGCCCGTCGAGGGCGCGCTTGACCTTCTCGTCTACCTGTCGAAAAAATACCCCCTCTACGCCGCGTCCAACGCGCCGCACGAGCAGCAGAAAAAACGCCTGAAGGCGGCGGGAATGCTCGACTTCTTCTCCGACGTCTTCACCTCGGAGCGACTCGGCGCGGCAAAGCCCTCCTCCGCCTTCTTCGACGGCGTCTTCCGCACGCTCCCGGACGTCGACCCCTCCCACTGCGTGATGATCGGCGACAGCCTCTCCGCCGATATCGTCGGAGGGGCGCGCTACGGGCTCAAGACCGTCTTCTTCGACTTCAAGCGCACGATGCAGACCTCCCCCTTTGCCGACTGCACCGTCTTCTCCCTCGCCACCGTTCAAAATCTGTTATAATCGCAAAGCAGAAGCCCGAAGCGGGGCGTTCTGCGGTTTTTCGTCTCGGAGGTTTTGTAAAACGGCTGACTTTGCTTTCCCTGTAACTGCTCTTTTGGCGGTGGAAGCAGAGAAAAATGCTGTCCTTTCCAAATGGCAGGAAGAAAAAGAGCCGTTTGCCCTGAGGGGGGAACTTGCAAAGCAAGAAGCGGCGAACAAGAAAGGAATGCGGAAGAAAGAAGGCGCCCAAACCGAACGAAAAACCGCCGACGAAACGTCGGCGGTTTTTGCTTGCCTTTTCAGTTTGCCGCAAGCTCTCGCAGGCGGGCGCGGTCCAGAAGCAGGACCTTTCCGCGTGCGAGGGTGACGAGTCCCTCGCCCTCGAAGTATTTCAACAGGCGGCTGACCGCCTCTCGCGCACTGGCGATGTTGCGGGCGATGTCCTCGTGCGTGAAGGAAAGCTCGTCGGTCTTCTGCCGCACGCTCTCGTCGTAGAGAAATCCCGCGAGGCGGCGGTCCAGCGAAAGGAAGAGGATCTGCTGCAGGACCCACATCACGTCGGAAAAGCGTTCGACGGTCTTGTTTAAGGCGAAAATTTCAGCCGCGGGGTGACGGGCGCAGACCTCGGCGAAGGCGCCTGCCGACAACACGAAGCAGTCGCTGTCCTCCTCGGCGATGAAGTGGACGTCAAAAGTGACCGCCTCGATGACGCAGGAGGCGGAGAGCATACAGAAGTCCTCCTCGTGCAGGCGATACAGCGTGACCTCGCGCCCTTCCTCGGAGATGAGCGACGCGCGCAGACAGCCCGAACGCACGATCGTCAGTCCGGGACAGCTCGCGCCGTCGTGCACGACGGTGCCGCGCGCATACCGCACCTCGCGCGCATGGTCGCAAAGGCGATTTTTCTCGTCGGTCGAAAGACTCTCCCAAAAAGGAAAGATCTCGGAAAACAACCGTTCGCAAGACATCTCTTCACCCTCCTTTTTTCTTGATTATACCCTTCTTTTCCGACACGCGCAAGTCCCCCGGGGGTTTTTTCGCAAAAAGAGGGGCGCAAAGTGTGAAAACCTCGCCCTCTCTTTTCGTTTTTTCTTGCAATTAGGGCGACAAAGTGTTACACTGTAAATAATTATATCCCACCAAGTGAGGAACCTATGGTCTACGAAAACAAAAACGGGCTGTCCGAGGGTGAGATCCGCGCCGCGCTGGAAGCGTCTTTGCGCGGAAAAAACCTCAAAAAAGTCCTGATCCTCCCCCCCGATTACACCCGTATGTACTCCGGCGCGGGAATCATCACCCGTCTGTACTACGAACTGCTCTCCCCCACCTGCGAGGTGGACATCCTCCCCGCGCTCGGCACGCACGTTCCGATGACCAAGGAGGAATGGGTCGCCTTCTTCGGAGAGGGCGTGCCCTTTGACAAAATGATCGTCCACAACTGGAAGACGGACGTGGAAAAGATCGGCGAGGTTCCCGCCTCCTTCGTCAGCGAGGTCAGCGAAGGGCTTGTCAACACAAAGGTCGACGTCGAGGTCAACCGCCGCCTGCTCGATCCCTCCTACGATCTCATCCTCTCCGTCGGACAGGTCGTACCGCACGAGGTCGTCGGGATGGCGAACTACTCGAAGAACATCTTCGTCGGCTGCGGCGGATCGAGCATGATCAACTCCTCGCACATGCTCGGCGCGTTCTACGGAATGGAGCGCATTATGGGGCGCGACTTCTCGCCCGTGCGCCGCGTCTTCGACTACGCCGAGGAGCACTTCTTAAAAGACCTTCCCCTTCTCTACGTGCTCACCGCGACGACCAACTCCGGCGACGACATCACCGTCCACGGACTCTACATCGGCCGCGAGAGAGCGAACTTTGAGGCGGCGGTGAAAAAGAGTCAGGAGGTCAACCTGACCCACGTGAAAAAACGCTTTCAAAAAGTCGTCGTCTACCTCGATCCGCGCGAATTCAAGAGCACGTGGCTCGGAAACAAGTCCGTGTACCGCACGCGCATGGCGATCGCCGACGGCGGCGAGCTGATCGTGCTCGCTCCGGCGGTGGAACGCTTCGGCGAGGACGACGAAAACGACCGTCTCATCCGCAAATACGGCTACGTCGGGCGCGAACAGGTCTTAAAGCTCGTGGAGGAGCACGACGATCTCAAAGAAAACCTGTCGGTGGCGGCGCACCTCATCCACGGCTCCTCCGACGGCAGATTCACCATCACCTACTGCACGAAAAACCTCTCCGAAGAGGAGGTGCGCGGCGCCGCCTTCCACTGGGCACCCTACGACGAGATGGTGAAAAAATATGACCCGACCGTCTTAAAAGACGGGCTCTGCACCGTCGACGGCGAGGAGATCTTCTACATCTCCAATCCTGCACTCGGTCTGTGGGTCTGTGACGAACAGTAACGCACTTCCGAAAATCATCAACACACAAAAAGGAGAACCGAAATGAAACAGGCAGACATCGGACTCATCGGCCTTGCGGTCATGGGTGAAAACCTCGTACTCAATATGGAATCCAAGGGCTTTACCGTGGCGGTCTTCAACCGCACCACGGAAAAGGTCAAGAACTTTGCCGAAGGACGCGGCAAGGGCAAGAACATCCTCCCGACCTACTCGCTCGAAGAACTCGTGGCGAGCCTGAAGAAGCCGCGCAAGATCATGATGATGATCAAGGCCGGCGGCGCGGTCGACGCGATGATCGACACGCTTCTTCCCCTGCTCGACGACGGCGACATCTTGATCGACGGCGGCAACAGCCACTTCCCCGACACCGCACGCCGCACCGAAAAGGTCGAGGCGGCAGGCAAGCTCTACGTCGGCACCGGCGTCTCCGGCGGCGAAGAGGGCGCGCTCAACGGTCCGTCTTTGATGCCCGGCGGCTCCCCCGCCGCGTGGCCCCACGTCAAAGACGTTCTGCAGGCGATCTGTGCGAAGGTCGAAGACGGCTCCCCTTGCTGTGACTGGGTCGGCGAAGGCGGCGCGGGCCACTTCGTCAAGATGGTCCACAACGGAATC
>JAFQUW010000134.1 GCA_017408325.1 Clostridia bacterium
GGATGCAGAAGACGGGATCGTCGTCCTTCTCGCCGATGCAGACGTCGACCTTCGTGCCGTCTTCGCGAACGACGGTGCCGATCAGGGACAGCGGGATCGTCGGCCACTGGTAGCGCTTGATGCCGCCGTAGTAGTGGGTGCGGAAGAAGGCCATTCCGCCGTCTTCGTAGAGGGGGTTGGGCTTTAAGTCGATGCGCGGAGAGTCGATGTGCGCGGCGATCAGATTGACGCCGTCCTCCAGGTTCTCCTTGACGTCGGCCAAGATGATGCTGTGACCGCGGTTGATGTAGTAGACCTTGTCGCCCGCTTTAATGGGATCGCCCATTTGGATCTCGCGGTAGCCTGCCTCACGCGCGAGGCGCGCGGCGGTGGCAACGCTCTGGCGTTCGGTCTTTGCTTCTGCCAAAAAGTCCGCGTAGCCGCGGCAGAAATCCATCGCAAGCTTGATCTTCTCAGGCTTCTTTTCGGCGACGTTCTCGGGTGCATAAAGGTTCGATTTCTTTTCTTCCATTACTGTTTCCACTCCTTTTCTTCTCCGTAGAGAGAGATGTATTGTTCTTTGGTTTTTTGGACGCGTTCAACGTACTCTCGCGTCTCCTCAATGGGGATCTCGGTCAGTCTTCCGTTTTTGCTCAAGGAGGCATCCTGCAGCCAGCCGGCCACCTTTCCCTCGCCCGCGTTGTAGGCGGCGATCATCTCGGGGCCGTCCCCAAAGCGGTTTTTCATACGAGAAAGCTGCAGACAGCCGTAGCGAATGCTCGTTTCGGGGTTTTTCAGCTGACTCGGATCGTATTCTTCCCCCGTGAGGGTGACAAGATACTCGTAGGTCGAGGGCATGATCTGCATCAAGCCGACCGCGCCGGCGCGGCTGACCGCCTTCGGGTCGAAATTGCTCTCGTTTTTCATCACTGCATACACCAAGGATTCCTCCAAGTCGTACTCGGCGGCGTATTGTTCCACAAGCCGCTCGTACTTCAAGGGGAGCAGATACTCGCGTTGGATCATCGCGTAGAGCTTCTGCCCGATGAAGACGACGGCGCCGATGACCAAAAGCCAGACGAGCGTCTTTAGGACGATGCGAACGATCTTCATACTACCTCCTAAGAAAGCAGGTTTTGTTCCACGTATCGAATGAGACGATCCGCTTCCTCCTCCAGATGCAGGAGGGCGGAATCGTTGTAGAGAACGAGGTCGCATTTTTCCTCCAGTTCCTCGTCGGAAAGCTGGTTGCCGAGTCGCGCACGGGCATCCTTTGCCGTGAGGCGGTCGCGCTCGACGATGCGCTCCTCTTTGCGTTCGGACAGAAGGCAGACGACAAGATCGCACTCGGCGTCAAAGCCGCTCTCAAAAAGCACGGGTGCTTCCACGACCACGAACGGCTCGGTCGCGGCAAGCTCCGAAAGACGGCGGCGAAGCGCGTCAAGGATGTGCTTGTGCATAATGCGGTTCAAGTCGGAAAGCGCCTCCTCGTCGGAAAAGACGATGGATGCGAGCGCTTTTCGATCCAAGTTCCCGTCCGGGAAGAGGATCTCACCGCCGAAGCGTTCCACGAGTTCCAAAAAACAGCCGGTTCCCTTCTCCTGGACGGCGTGCGAGAGCTCGTCGCAGTCAACCGTGGCGACGCCGCGGCGCGAAAGGATCTCGCAAAACGCGCTCTTTCCGCTTCCGCTTCCGCCGGCAAGTCCGATGATGAGCATACCGTTACACCTCGATCAAATCAAATTCCGCCGCGCGAATCAGTCGATTCTTCACGGCCATTCCAAGACCCTCTTCCCCGGGCAGTCGCGCGTAGATGCGCGTCACGCCGAGGCGGTCCAATTCGCGCAAGGCGGAAAACAACCGCTCCGCCTGTGCGTCAAAATCATTCTTTGCACCGAGCGAAAGGACAGGGGTATCACCGGACAGATAGGGCAGATCTTCGTCGTAACAAAGAATCGCCGCACCCGTCCTCTGTGCTTCACAAAACGCCGCACGCACGCGCTCGTCCGTGCCGAAAAGTGCGGTCATCGGCGCGTTCGGGGCATAGTGGCGGTACTTCATACCGGGAGAGGCAACCTGTTTTTTGTCGGCGACGTGACTGAGCACGCCCTCGTCGACGATCACGTCTCTTCCCGTCGCCGCCTCGATCATCTCACGGGTGACAGCTCCCGGCCGCAACAGACGCAATTCGCCGCAGAGCGAGAGCACCGTGCTCTCCACACCGTGGCGGCAAGTACCCCCCTCCAAAACGGCGGCAATGCGTCCGTCCAAGTCCTCCAGCACATGAGCGGAAGACGTGGGACTCGGTCGGTGGGAACGATTCGCGCTCGGTGCGGCAATGGGTGTGCGAGCAGCGGCGATCAGGGCTCGCGCCACAGGGTGCGACGGCACGCGCACGGCGACGGTGGAAAGCCCCGCACTCACGCGCGGACTCAAGGCTCCTTTGCGCGGCAACACGAGGGTCAAGGGACCCGGCATAAACGCGCGCGAGAGCGTGTCAAAAAGTGCTCGGTCGGGGATCTCTGCATAGGTTGCGATCTCCTCCGGAGACGCAAAGTGGACGATGAGCGGATTGTCGCTCTCCCGTCCCTTCGCCTCGTAGATCCTCATCACGGCGTCGGTATTACAGGCGTCCGCGCCGAGGCCGTACACGGTCTCGGTCGGAAAGGCGACGAGCTCTCCTTTTCGGATGAGTGCACCGCAGGCGGCGATCGCCCCGTCGGTCACTTCTTTGTAATAAACCGTATTCATCCGACACTCTCCTGCATTCTGCGTTCCAGATCCGCCGTGGTCAGCGCCTCGAAGAGATCGGAAAGCTTTCCGTTCAAGACCTGCTCCAAATTGTGTGCGGTGAAGCCGATGCGGTGGTCGGTGATGCGTCCCTGCGGATAATTATAGGTGCGGATGCGCTCACTGCGATCCCCCGAGCCGACCTGACTCTTGCGCGCGGAGGCAATGGAATCCGCCTGCCTCTTCTGCTCGGCCTCGTAAAGCTTCGCGCGGAGCACGCGCAGGGCTTTTTCGCGATTTTTGTGCTGACTTCGCTCATCCTGACACTCAACGACGATGCCCGTCGGTTTGTGCAAAATACGGATGGCGGAATCGGTCTTGTTGACGTGCTGTCCGCCTGCGCCCGAGGCGCGATGGGTGTCGATCTCAAGGTCTTCCTCGTTGATCTCCACCTCCACTTCCTCCATCTCCGGCAAAACTGCCACGGTGACGGCAGAGGTGTGGATGCGTCCCTGCGACTCCGTCTCGGGGACGCGCTGGACGCGATGGGTGCCGCTCTCAAACTTAAAGCGCGAATACGCGCCCTCGCCCGAGATCAGGCAGGTGATCTCCTTGTATCCGCCAAGCTCGGTCTCGTTTGCGGAAAGCACCTCCGTCTTGAAGCCGTTCTGGGCACAGTACATCTGATACATCCGATACAGCACGGCGGAAAACAGTGCGGCTTCTTCGCCGCCCGCGCCGCCGCGGATCTCCAAAATGACGTTTTTGTCGTCATTCTCATCCCGTGGGATGAGAAGGGTGCGCAGTTCGTCTTCGAGACGTTCCAACTGTGCTTTTGCCGCCTCTTTTTCCTCGGCGGCAAGAAGCGCGAGCTCTTCGTCCTCCCCGAGGGCGAGGATCTCTTCGGCGTCCGCGAGACTCCGCTCGGCCGCAATCATCGCATCTCGTGCGTGCACGATGGGCTCCAGCCGCTTCTGCTCGCGAACAAGCGAGAGCGACTGACGCGCGTCGGACGCGATCTCGGGGCGCGAGAGCAGGTCCGAAAGTTCCTCGTAGCGTTCAAAGAGAGCGCGGGTCTTTTCGATCATAAACAACGGTTCCGTTTCCGACCGCCGACGCGGTCTGTTTCATCCAAAAGAAAACGCCGGGCGCGAAAAAATCGACCCGGTCGTTTGTCCAAAAAACTATTTCTTCTCTTCGCGGTCCAACCAGACCGTGCAAAGATCCAACGCCTCGTAAAGTCCCGAGCGTTGTGCCTGTTTGATCTCTTCGCCCGTCTCATTGTTCATCAGCTGAATGAAAATGAGGTCGGAGATCTCCTGTCCGCGCACCGGCTTCGTCGTCAAAACCGTCAAAATCGCACAGACCTTCCCCTTCGGGTCGCCGTAGCAGAAGATGCCGTCTCCGCGCACGAGCGGACGATCCTTGTAAATGGTATAATCCTTCAGTTCGTTCTTTGCCATGTGGCCTCCGTCAACCCTTCAGATAGCTCTTGACGATCTGCTGCAAGAGTTCGTCCCGATCGATCTTCACGATCAAGGCGCGGGCGTTGTTATAATTGGTGATATA
>JAFQUW010000135.1 GCA_017408325.1 Clostridia bacterium
GAACGGAGACGGACTTCATCGGGCTGTCGGTTCCGTTGTTTTCAAACGCATGCATCATGACCTGCGTGGCGAGACGCGCCATCGAGACGTTCATGACCTTTGATACGAGCGGAACGGTACGCGAAGCACGGGGGTTCGCCTCAAGCACGTACACGGTGTCGTCGGCAATGGCGTACTGCATATTCATCAAACCGCAGACGTTCAACTTCTTGGCGATGCGACGAGTATAATCACGGATGGTATCCAGGTGCTTTTCGGGGATGTGCGCGGCGGGCAAGATCGCGGCGGAGTCACCGGAGTGGATGCCCGCAGGCTCCACGTGCTCCAAAACGCAGGGAACGAGGATGTCGGTGGGATCCGCCACGGCATCGGACTCGCACTCGAGGGCCCCTGAGAGGAAGCGGTCGACCAGAATCGGACGGTCGGGCGTCACGCCGACTGCAGCGTCCATATAGGTCTTCAGGTCGTTGTCGTCGTAGACGACTTCCATACCGCGGCCGCCGAGAACGTAGGACGGGCGAACCATCAAGGGATACCCGATCTCATCAGCGAGGGTCTTTGCCTCATCGTAGCAAACCGCCATACCGGACTTCGGCATGGGAATTCCCTCTTCCTTCATCATCTTGGCAAAGAGGTCACGGTCTTCCGCCAAGTCGATGGAGGCGGTGGAGGTGCCGAGGACGTGCACGCCTTCCTGTTCAAGCTGACCCGCAATGTTCAAGGGAGTCTGTCCGCCAAACTGGGCGATGACGCCGACGGGCTGCTCGTGCTCGTAGATGCTCAACACGTCTTCGACGGTCAGCGGTTCAAAGTAGAGACGATCGGACGTGTCGTAATCGGTCGACACGGTTTCGGGATTGCAGTTGACCATGATCGACTGATAGCCCATATCCCGAAGAGCGTAGGCGGCGTGGACACAGCAGTAGTCAAACTCAATTCCCTGTCCGATGCGGTTGGGGCCGCCGCCAAGGACCATCACCTTCTTTTTGTCAGCGGGAAGGGCGGGGGCCGCTTCGCCTTCGCAATAGGTGGAGAAATAATAGCCGTGGTCGCCTTCAACTCCGCTGACGGGGATCTTCTCCCAGTGCTGATGGATGCCGAGCGTCTTGCGACGGGCACGGATCGACTGTTCGTCGATGCCCGTGATCTTGGCAATGTAAGAATCGGAGAAACCGTCCAGTTTCAAACGGCGAAGCAAGTCGTCGGCAATCTCGCCCTTGGAGGCGATCAGTTCCTTTTCTTCATCGGCCAAAGCCTTCATCTCGGAGAGGAAGTAACGGTTGATGCGCGTCATCGAAAACAGCGTTTCGATCTCCACGCCGCGTTTGATGGCCTCGTAAAGGATGAACTGGCGCTGGCTCGTCGGAGTCTGCACCGCGCGCAGTAGTTCCTCGTCGCTCATCGCTTCGATCGCAGCGATCTGACCAAGACCCATCCGTCCCGTCTCCAGAGAGCGAATCGCCTTCTGGAAGGCCTCGCGATAAGTCTTACCGATGGACATGACTTCGCCGACGGCCTTCATCTGCGTGCCGAGCTTATCCTGTGCACCCTTAAACTTATCAAATGCCCAGCGGGCAAACTTGATGACGACGTAATCTCCGCTCGGAGTGTACTTCTCCAGCGAGCCGTCGCGCCAATAGGGCAGTTCGTCGAGCGTAAGTCCTGCGGCAAGCAGCGCGGAAACGTACGCGATCGGGAAACCGGTTGCCTTGGATGCAAGCGCGGAGGAACGGGAGGTGCGGGGGTTGATCTCAATGATGACGATGCGGTCGGTCTTCGGATCGTGCGCAAACTGAACGTTGGTGCCGCCGATCACCTGAATCTTTTCCACAATGTCAAACGCATATTTTTTGAGTCTGTCCTGCACGGACTGCGGAACGGTGAGCATCGGGGCGGCGCAGAAGGAGTCGCCGGTGTGAACACCCATCGGGTCGATGTTTTCGATGAAGCAAATGGCGATCATCTGCCCCTTCGCATCGCGAACGACTTCAACCTCCAGTTCTTCCCATCCGATGACGCATTCTTCGATGAGAACCTGGCCGATCATACTGGCCGCCACGCCACGGGACGCGACGGTAAGCAGTTCTTCCTTGTTGTACACGATACCGCCGCCCGTGCCGCCCATCGTGTAGGCGGGGCGAACGACCACGGGAAAGCCGAGCTTCTCGGCGATTTCAAGTGCCTCCTCCGCAGAGTAAGCCGGAGAGGAGTGGGGCATATCAATCCCGAGTTCCTCCATCGTCTGCTTGAAGATGATGCGATCTTCGCCGCGCTCAATGGCATCCAGTTCGACACCGATGACCTCCACGCCGTATTTTTCCAAAACACCGGCTTTGGCCAATTCCAACGAAAGGTTCAGGCCGGACTGTCCGCCGAGGTTCGGCAAAAGGGCATCGGGGCGTTCTTTGGCAATGATCTTCTCCAGTCGATCCACGTTCAGCGGTTCAATGTACGTCACGTCCGCGGTCTGCGGATCAGTCATAATCGTCGCCGGGTTGGAATTGACCAGCACCGTGGTATAGCCCAGTGCACGCAGGGCTTTACACGCCTGCGTACCGGAATAGTCAAACTCACAGGCCTGACCGATGATGATAGGGCCGGAGCCAATGATCAGAATTTTTTGAATGTCTTCGCGTTTCGGCATTTCGGTTTCCTCGTCTATTTGAATTTTCAAAGATACAATGATCTGTTTCTTCGGTTTATCCGATGTTGCTCTCACCGGCCTGAGGCGGCGCGGGATTTTGCAAACGAGCGGTGGCACTCACGTAAGCGCGCGAATCGGAAAGCAGTTCTCGAAGTGCCGCATCCGCGCGTACACAGTACTCGTCGATCACGGTCTCTTCAGGCAAAACGCCGACTTCGGGAAGCGGCTCAAGAGGAGCGGCGGCGGTCTGCATCGACTCGGGAAGGACCAGTTCCTTCATCCGCACGGCAAGCTCGTCATATTTGGTCGCCTTATTCTCATACAGTTTCGCGGTGGCAAGTGCACTCTGCTGTTCGGCAGCCGTTTGATACAAACGGCGATACGCTTCGGAAAGCGCACCGAAGACCTCGCCGAGCGTGCGCACGCGCTCTTCGCTTGCGGCGGCGCGGATCTGCACCTCGCGCAACACGGCAAGGTTTTCGTCGTAGACGCGCATCAAAGAAGCGTAGAAGTTCTGATACGCACAGAATTTTTCCTCAAGCGCATTCAACGCGTCGGAAAGCTCACGAACTTTTCGGTCCTGGGCAAGGATATAAGCGTGAACATCCTCTTTGGCGTAACCGAAGAGGGCACGGTGAAACAATGAATTCTTCGCCATAAAACTGTCCTTTTCTCAGTGTGGAGCGCAGCAGTGCGTGCGACCGCAGAATATATTTTTGATATTATATCACACTTTTTTCTCTTTGTTAAGAGATTTTTACATAAAGTTTCATCTTTTTTTCGCAACTTTTCCGTATACTTTTCCGGAGGTGGGCGGTTTTGGCGATCGAAAACCTGATAAATGCGCTTTTGACGCTTTCCCTGGGAGGAGCGGGACTGTACTTCTTTGCGCACGGCGGAAGTGTGTTCTTACTGCATCCTTCCTGCCTGTTTTACACACGAAAGAACCGGTCCGAAACAGAAAAAGGCACACTCTCTCCGTTCGGCGCACTCTGTGTGGCACTCGGGGGAACGATCGGCGTCGGAAACACCGTCGGCGTCGCCTCCGCCATCTGCATCGGCGGTGCAGGCGCTCTCTTTTGGATGTGGGTCTCCGCAACACTCGGAATGTCACTCAAATACGCGGAAGTCTATCTTTCTCACAAGCACCGCTGCTCACGCGGCGGCGGCGCAATGCAGCTGCTCAAGCTCTTAAACAAGCCGTTTCTGTCCAAAGTTTTTTGTCTCGCCTGTCTCGCAGTCTCGTTCGGGATGGGAAATCTCGCACAGACCGCATCCGCCGCATCCGCCCTTCACCATTCGTTTCGCCTCCCCCCGCTCGCTTGCGGTGCAGCCATTGCCTTTCTGTGTGTATGGATCTTCCGCGGCGGCGCGCGACGACTCGAACGTTTTTCCGTCTTCGTCGTACCCGGTGCGTCCGCGCTGTTTTTGCTGATTTGCCTGCTGACCCTTTGGAGAAACGCCGCCCATCTCCCACACGCCCTCTCCGCGGTCTTTCGAGACGCTTTTTCCTTCCAAAGTGCTGCGGGCGGCTTCTTCGGTTCCCTGTTCTGCCGTTCGGTAACCGCCGGATTTTCCCGCGGGATCTTCTCCAACGAAGCCGGTCTCGGCAGTGCTCCTCTCGTCCATTCCCTCGCACAAAGTTCCCCGAATGAGCAAGCCGTTTGGGGAGCGCGAGAGGTCGTACTCGACACGCACGTCGTCTGCACCTTGACCGCTCTCTGCATCCTCTCTTCCCCCGTTTACCTAAGCGGTCGCTTTTCGGCCGACACGCTCTGCAGTGCCGTATTTTTCGAGGCACTCGGCGAAAGTGCCGCGAATGCTTTTTCCGTCAGCCTCTTCTTTTTTGCCGTCGCAAGCATCGTGGCATGGGGATATTACGGTCTTCAGGCTCTTCGCTTTCTGTCCGAGCGACGCACCGCACAAGCCCTGTATCTTCTTCTCTTTTTCATCTGTTCCATCTTCGGCGCAACGCTGGCGATCCCTCTGGTTTTCACACTTTCCGACGTTGCAAACCTCGCGATGGCACTTCCGAATCTTTACGCCCTGCTGCGCTTTCGGCACGAATGTCGGTTTCCGCTCCCAAAAACACCCAAATGTTTACAATTTGTTCACAAATCATTTTCTTCCTATGGTAAAATAGGTAGCGATGAAGGGGAGTAGCTGCGGCACCTGCCGCGGTAGGGTCGTCAACTCGATGCTAAATTTTCGCATCCGGCCCTCCCGATTTGCAAAAAGCAAATTGCAAGACCTTTGTCAAAGATGTTTCTTTGACAAAGGTCTTTTTCATCGGAAAGGAGTTACGTTTTGGATTTTATCGAAAACCTGACCACATTCATCCAGCAGTTCTTCGGCAGTTTCATCAACGTGTCGCTTGAAACTTGGGGCAAATATATTGTAATGTGGATCATCGGCGGCACTCTCATCTACCTCGCCGTCAAAAAAGATATGGAGCCGACCCTTCTTTTGCCGATGGGTTTCGGAACTCTGCTTGTCAATCTTCCCTTCTCCGGCGCGATCACTCCCGGCGAAGGCGTGCTTGACGTGCTGTTCAGAGCCGGCATTGACAACGAGCTTTTCCCGCTCTTGTTGTTCATCGGCATCGGTGCGATGATTGACTTCTCGCCGCTTTTGACCAACCCGAAGCTGATGCTGTTCGGCGCCGCTGCACAGCTCGGCATCTTTTTGACGTTTGCGATCGCCTGCATCTTCTTTGACGTCAAAGACGCCGCTTCCATCGCCGCC
>JAFQUW010000136.1 GCA_017408325.1 Clostridia bacterium
AGCCAGAGCATCAAAAGGATGAGGGCGGCAAGCGAGCCGTAGAGGTAAGAGTAATTGGAAAAATTCGTAATGTAGATGGAAAAACCCGTGGAAAAGAGGATCCACCCTGCGGCGGTAAACAGCGCGCCGGGAAACTGGGCGCGCAAAGCGGAGAAGGGCTTTTTTGCGTTGGAACAGTAGAGAAGCAGAGCAAAGAGCGTGATGAGGACGGCGGAGACGGTGTATTTTAACAAGGTGACGACGCTGCCCGCCGCATTCAGGAGGGGGAACGCACGAGAGAGCAGAGACCACAGTGCGTTTCCGAAGACCAACACGATGAGCGTGGAGAGTACGGTGAGGATCAGAGCGAGGGTGAAGAAGAGCGAGCGCAGTCGTTCTTTGTAATAGATCGTCCCCGGCGTGCGGAAGATGTGATGCAGTCCGCCGATGACCGAGTGCACGCCGCGTGAGGCACTCCACAGAAGCACGAGCGAGGAGAGGGAAATGATCGAGATGGCCTTTTTCGAAAAGAGTTCGTCGAGGATGCCGGAAAGAAAAAGCTCCATATTCTCGGGCAGATAGAGATCGAGAACGGAAAACAGTTCTTCTTTCTGCAGGGGAATGACGAACTGCAAAAGCGTCACCAGAAGCATCAGAAGCGGCACGAAGGAGATGATGAGAAAGAAGGAGGCTTCTGCGGCATAGAGTCCGATGTGCTCGCGCGCAATGCTTCTGACAAAGGCTTCTGCCGAGTCAAAAAACTTCTTTTTTCGCACGTTCTCACCTCCTTGAATGCGGGTTACGGTGTGTCTTCTTCGAGTTTCAGAAAACACAGAGGGACGTGTCGGTCGATCGGCGAGAGAAGGGCGGAGTGCTCTCGGACGCTGAGTACCGTGCACCGAGTGAAGATCAGACGGCGCGGGATGCTCGTTCCGTCCGTATAGCACGCCCCCGGCTGAAGGCGGACACGCGCCCCCGGTTTGAAGGGCATATTTTTCATAGACTGACACTCCTTTTTCTTAAACTTCCCGTGTCAGTATATGACGAATGGAAAAAATCTTTACACTCCGCACCGTTTGTGGTATAATAGGCGTGACAAATTACCGTGTGAGGTAGAACATTATGAGTCAAACCCGTTTTCCCGAGGGCTACGAGCCGCAGGGAGGCCTGTCGCTGTTTGAAACGCAGGCGGCGATCAGCTTCGTCAAAGACACCTTTGAGAAGCATCTGTGCGACGCGTTGAGCCTGACGCGCGTTTCCGCGCCGCTCTTCGTGGAGTGCAATACGGGCTTAAACGACGACTTAAACGGCGTGGAACGCGCGGTGCGCTTTGACATCCGTGCGGCGGGAAAAGACGCCGAGGTCGTGCATTCTCTGGCGAAGTGGAAGAGGGAAGCGCTCTGGCGCTACGGCTTCCCCGTCGGACAGGGACTTTATACGGACATGAACGCCATCCGCCGCGATGAGGATCTGGATAACCTGCACTCCGTGTACGTCGACCAGTGGGACTGGGAGAAGATCCTGCCGGAAAACGCACGCACGGAAGAATATTTGGAAAAAACCGTCAGCCTCATCTGCGAGGCGGTGTATCAGACGCATCTTGCGCTCAAGGCGCGCCATCCCCAGATCCCGACGCAACTGACGCGCGAGGTCACCTTCGTCACAAGTGAGGAACTTTGCCGCCGTTATCCGGATCTTTCGCCGAAGGAACGTGAGAATAGTGTTTGCCGGGAACATAAGACCGTATTCATCCGCGGCATCGGCCACGTCCTCTCCGACGGAAAGCCGCACGACGGACGCGCCCCCGACTATGACGACTGGAACTTAAACGGCGACCTTTTGTATTGGTTTGAGCCGCTTCAGTGCGCGCTGGAGATCTCCTCGATGGGCATCCGCGTCAATGCGGACAGTATGCGTGCCCAGCTCGTGCTCGCCGATCGCGAGGATCGCGCCGAATTGCCCTTCCACACCCGCGTGCTCGACGGCACCCTGCCCGACACGATGGGCGGCGGCATCGGACAGAGCCGACTCTGTATGCTCCTCATGAACAAGGCGCACGTCGGCGAGGTGCAGTCCTCCGTCTGGGACGATGAGACGATCGCCGCGGCAAACGCCGCAGGCGTCACTCTGCTCTGATTTACCTTAAAAAGGAAATGCGGCCTTTCCTGTTTGCAAAGGCCGTTTTTTGCTCCATACAAAAAACGTGTCATACAAGAAAGGAGAAATGCCCCATGAAACGCGCCGCCCTTTTTGCCCTGTCCCTTTGTTTGATCCTGTCCTGTTTTCTCTTTTCTTGCACACGAACACAACCGTCACCCGAGGGAGGACAGACACAAACGTCCGCGCCGGAGGTCTCGAACCCTGCGTCCGAACAAGCGGAAGAGACGGAAAAAGAGGTCGTCTTTTCCGAGGCGGAGCAAGACGATCGCTATCTCTTTTTGCAACTCTTTTTAAACCGTGACGTGGACGGTCTTTGCGATTTCCTTCGTCCGACGGACCGATCTTTGTGGGAGAACGGCGAGGAACGTTATGAAGAACTTCTCGCTCCGCTTGAAACGCTGAAATTCGCTGATTACAAGGTGGAAAAAGTGGCTGACAACTACGGAAGAGAGCTGCTGGATTTCTCTTTTGAGGTCCAGGAAAGCGAGTGGGATCTGTTTGAGATCGGCGAGTATCGTTACACGGTGGACGTGGGAATGATGTCCCGCGTCTGGTGGGATCAAAAGACTCCTGAGAGACCGAAAGTCGACGACGCGCTCTATCCCTTGTTTGACGCCTGCACCAACTTCTGCTGGGACGAGACTGCGCTCGACGAGATCGAGGATTGGGAGGAAGTCTTCATTTTGGAGAGTGCCATCGATCCCGAAACGCCTTATTCCCGTGAGGAGATCGAGCGACGTGCGTCCGGTCTCTTCGGCCGTGACCTTTCGCTTTCTCTTGAGTTTTTGCAAGAGACCGACGGACTCTACGTGATGGGCGGTCACGGAGGAACCAATACCTCGCATACGGTCCTTGACGTCAAGGAGGAGGGCGACACCACACAGGTGCTCGTGCGCTTTTTCGCGGAGGATACGCGCCTGGTCGAATCTCACCTCGTGCGCTACCGCTTCGTCAAGGGGGAAGACGGTTTTTCGCTTGCGGACGCAGAGCAGCTGGAAAAAGGGGAACTTGACCCCTACAGATGGACGATCTGATTTTTTGAATGACTCTTCTTCTTTCGGTGAACAATAAACAAAAACGCCGGAGGAATGAAATGGATTCAAAGTATAACATTCACTATACCACGCGCGACCGACTCCTGCGCGCTTGGGAAGAGGCGATGGATCTGGTGCGGAAGCTGGAGATCTGGTCTCGGGAAACAGAGGACAAAGAAGTGGCAAAGACCTTTGCCGCCTTTGCCGAGGATGAGGCACTCGTCGCCGCCAAACTCTTTGAACTTTTGAGCGAAAGAGACGCATAAGAAAAAGACCACCGAAAGGTGGTCTTTTCGTTTAGCGTTGATCGAGCGGCACGTAATCGCGGTGCTCCATCACCGCGCGGTAGGCGGGGCGGATGATCTTGCCGCTGTTTGCAAGCTCCTCCAGACGGTGCGCGCTCCAGCCTGCGATGCGCGCAATGGCAAACACGGGGGTGAACAGCTCGCGCGGCAATCCGAGCAGATGATAGACGAAGCCGGAGTAGAAGTCGACGTTTGCGGAAACGCCCTTGTAGATGCGGCGCTTTTCGCGGATGACCTCGGGGGCGATGCGTTCGATGCGCGCGTAGAGGGCGTATTCCTTTTGTGCGCCCTTTTCTCCGGCGAGCTTGTCGACGAACGATCGAAGGATCGTGGCGCGGGGATCGGAGAGGGAATAGACTGCGTGGCCCATTCCGTAGATGAGACCGGCACGGTCAAAGACCTTTTTGTCGAGCATATCGGACAGATAATGCGCGATCTCTTCCTCGTCTTCCCAGTCGGAGAGGTTTTCCTTGATGTTTTCAAACATTGCCACGACCTTGCAGTTGGCGCCGCCGTGACGCGGACCCTTGAGACTGCCCAGGGAGGCGGCCATGGAGGAATAGGTGTCCGTTCCGGACGAGGTGACGACGTGGGTGGTGAAGGTGGAATTGTTGCCGCCGCCGTGCTCTGCGTGAAGCGTCAGACAGAGGTCGAGCACCTTTGCTTCCAGAGGAGTGTACCGGTTGTCGGGGCGAAGCAGATACAGAATGTTTTCTGCCGTGGATAGGTCCTTTTGCGGAGCGTGGTTGAAAAGCGACTGCCCGCCGTGGTAGTGCTGGGAGGACAGATAACTGTAAACGGACAGAAGCGGAAACTGTGCAATGAGCTGCAGACATTGACGCAGGACGTTGTAGATCGAGGTGTCGTCGGGCGTCTCGTCGTAGGAATAGAGCGTGAGTACGCTTCGTGCCAGCGAGTTCATCATGTCGGGGCTCGGAGCCTTCATGATGACGTCGCGCACGAAACTGTTGGGCAGAGAGCGGTAGTAGCCGAGCAGAGATGCAAAGGAGTCCAGCTCCTCGCGGCGCGGCAGCTCCCCGAAGAGCAAAAGATACACGGCTTCTTCGAAGCTGAAGCGTCCGTCCTTCATCGCTCCGCCGACGATGTCTTCGATGCGGATGCCGCGATAGTACAGTCTGCCGTCACAGCTTTCGCCTTCGGGTGTGGACGCAATGATGTCGGAAACTTCCGTCAGGCCGGCGAGGACGCCTTTTCCGTTTAAGTCGCGCAGACCTCGCTTGACGTCGAGCGCGGTATAGAGTTCGGGGTCGATGCGGTCGTTTTGCAGGATCTTTTCGCAGAGCCCGTCGAGTTCGGGCCGATTGACGTTGTAGGTAGCGGACAAGGTGTACCTCCGATCGTTTTTTGTTTGATTTTATTATAGAGGGAAAATGTGAAGAAGTAAAGAACGGACGGTAAAAAATGCTGTTTGAACGCGGAGTTTTTTCGAAGAGGGAAGAATTTTCAAAAAACTCTTGCTTTTTCTGTTTTTGTGTGATATACTTTTCGGGTATCTAGAGAATACGAAGAGGAGAAAGAATTATGAAAAGCGGAATTCATCCCGAATACAAAGACACCGTGATCGTTTGCGCTTGCGGTGCTGAATATCCGACCCGTTCCACCAAGCAGGATCTGCACATTGACATTTGCGCCAAGTGCCATCCCTTCTTCACCGGCAAACAGAAGTTTGTGGATGCCGGCGGCCGCGTGGACAAGTTCAAGAAACGCTTCAACCGTGCGTAAGGTTTGCGCGGTGCTCTCTTGATCACCGAAGCGGTTTGACAATCGGACAAAAAGCGGTACCGGTCGGTGCCGCTTTTTTTCAATTCATTGCACGAGTCAGGCTTATGCAAGAGTACGAACAGAATCATCAAAAGACGAAGGCGGACGAAGAAATTCGTGCCGTCTTAGTCGGCGTGCCTTCCGATGCCGACGCGGTGGGGCTTCTGGACGAGTCTTTTGCGGAATTGGAGCGTCTGTGTGACACCGCGGGTCTTCTCGCCGTTGCCTTTTTGTCGCAGACGAGGGAGCGGCCGAGTGCGGCCACCTGCATCGGCTCGGGTAAACTCAAAGAACTTTCCGAACTCTGCGAAGCGCAGGAGATCGAGGTCGTCGTGTTTGACACGGATCTTTCTCCGAGCCAGATTAAGAACATCGAGGATGCCATCGAGCGGGACGTGCGCGTCATTGACCGCACGATGCTCATTTTGGACATTTTTGCCAAAAACGCCGTTACGGGCGAGGGAATGCTGCAGGTCGAGATCGCCCAGCTCAAGTACAACGTGCCTCGTCTGACGGGCAAGGGGAAGAGCCTGTCCCGTCTGGGCGGCGGAATCGGCACGCGCGGACCGGGCGAATCGAAGCTGGAGACCGACCGCCGTCACGTGCGGCGAAAGATCGCCGCTCTGGAGGGACGCCTCGCCGAGCTTTCAAAGTCTCGCTCCTTGCGCCGAAAAGCCCGACAGTCGGGCGGCGTGCCGCAGGTGGCCATCGCCGGCTATACCAACGCCGGAAAATCCACGCTTTTGAATTTTTTGACCGACGCCGGCATCTTGGCGGAGGATCGCCTCTTTGCCACGCTTGATCCCACGACACGCCGCATGAAACTGGAGGGTGCAGGGGAGATCCTTTTGACCGATACCGTCGGCTTCATCGACCGCCTGCCGCACTCGCTGGTGGAGGCCTTTGCGTCTACCCTGGATGAAGTCGCCTACGCGGATCTCGTTCTGGTCGTGCTGGACGCTTCGTCGCCTGCCTTGGACCGTCATCTGTCTGTGACGCGCGAACTGCTTTTTGATCTGTTTCAAAAGCGCGAGGGTGAAGCGCCGCCGATCATTTACGTTTACAACAAGTGTGACCGTCTGGAGAAAGAGGAACGCGCACTTGCCGCGGGAATGGCCGCCGAGGAGACCGTGTTCGTCTCTGCGAAAACGGGCGAGGGGATCGAGGATCTGACCCGTGCCGTCAAGGGCGCGCTCTCCGAACTGCGCCGCCGCGTGCGTCTTCGCGTTCCGCACTCCAAAGAGGACGAATGGAACTTCCTCTACCGCAAGGCGAACGTGGAAAACGTGGAATACAAAGAAGACTGTGTGGAAATCGTTGCCGTCGCCGACCGTGAGTCGCGCGGCCGCTTAAGTCAATACATCGTTGAGGAGTCGTTATGAGAAAAGCACGAAAAACGCTTGATAAAGGGAAGGTACAACTGCCCCCCGCACCCATTCGGGAGGAGAATATCACCGACACTCTGCGTGAAAACTATATGCCGTACAGTATGAGCGTCATCGTGTCGCGCGCGATCCCCGAGATCGACGGATTCAAGCCCGCGCACCGCAAACTGCTCTATACGATGTACCAGATGGGCCTGTTGGAAGGCGCACGCACCAAGAGTGCCAACGTCGTCGGCGCGACGATGAAGCTGAACCCCCACGGCGACGCCGCCATCTACGAGACGATGGTGCGCCTGACGCGCGGCAACGGTGCGCTGTTGCACCCCTTCGTGGATTCGAAGGGAAGCTTCGGCCGCAAGTATTCGAAAATGGCGTATGCCGCCGCCCGCTATACCGAGGTCAAGCTGGACCCGATCTGCAACGAGATCTTCACGGGCATCAAGGCGGACGCCGTCGATATGGTCGACAACTACGACGGACAGCTCAAAGAGCCCGTCCTTCTTCCGACGCGCTTTCCGAACATTCTGGTCTCGCCGAATACGGGCATCGCCGTCGGTCTGGCAAGCTCGATCTGCTCGTTTAACCTGCGCGAGGTCTGTGAGACGACCATCGCGCTCATCCGCGACCCGAACGCGGACATTTTCGAGACCTTGAAGGCGCCCGATTTTTCGACGGGCGGCGAACTTCTCTACGATCGCGCCGTCATCGAGGAGATCTATCGCACGGGACGCGGAAGCGTGAAGCTGCGTGCGAAATGGCGCTATTTGAAGGACGACGCCTGCATCGAGATCTACGAGATTCCGTATTCCACGGACGTTGAAACGATCCAGGAAGCGATCTTCAAACTCGTCAAAGACGGTAAGTATAAGGAGATCTCCGACGTCCGCGACGAGACGGACAAGGAAGGTTTGAAACTGGTCATCGATCTGAAATATAAGACCATTGACCCCGAGCGCGTAATGGCGCGTCTGATGAAGGACACCCCGCTGATGACGACCTTCCCCTGCAACTTCAACGTGCTCGTCGGTGGTACGCCGCGCCTGATGGGCGTGCGGGAGATCTTGGAGGAATGGCACGCGTTTCGCCGCGAGTGCTTAAAGCGCGAGATCTTCCACGAACTCTCGCAGAAGCGCGACCGCCTGCATCTTTTGCAGGGTCTTCAAAAGATCCTGTTGGACATCGACCGCGCGATCGCGATCATCCGTCACACCGCCGAGGAAAGTCAGGTCGTCCCGAACTTGATGGATGGCTTTGACATCGACCGCATTCAGGCGGAGTACATCGCGGAGATCCGCCTGCGCCATTTGAACCGCGAATACATTTTGAAGCGCACCGCCGAGACGGAGGATCTGGAGAAAACGATCGCCGACCTTGAGGCGATTTTAAACTCCTCGCGCCGTCAGGATACGCTTATCATCCGCCAACTGGAAGAGATCGCAAAGAAGTACGGCATCGACCGCAAGACCGAAGTGCTCTACGACGTCGACGAAAGTGCGGAATTTGCCCCCGAGCCAGAGAAGGAAGAATTCTTCCACGTCGCCATGACGCGCGAGGGCTATTTCAAGAAGATCCCACTTTTGTCCATTCGCGTTGCCGACGAGCAGAAACTCAAAGACGGAGACCGAATCGAGTTCTCCGAACAGGTCTCGACCTTTGCGGAACTCTTGTTCTTCACCGACCGCGCGCAGGTCTATAAGGCGCGCCTTTCTGATTTCGAGTCCACGAAGGCGAGTGCGCTCGGCGACTACATTCCGGCAAAACTTGCCTTCGACGAAGGCGAAAAAGTCTTGTGGTTCCTGCCTGTGATGGAATTTTCAGGTCAGATCTTCATCGCTTACGAAAACGGCAAATGCGTGCGTTTCCCGCTGGAAGTCTACCGCACAAAAGGTAAGAGAAAGAAACTCTCGCCTGCGTTTTCGGATCTCTCACCTGCCGTTGGCTTCTGCCATTTGAAGAGCGGGGAAGTGCGCGACATCTTCCTGCAGACGTATAACGGAAAGAGCGCACTCTTCAAGTCCGCTCTCGTCAGCGAAAAAGCGACTCGCACCTCTGCCGGTATTCAGGCGATGACTTTGAAGCGCGGCGACCGCGTGCGCCAGATGATCGCGGTGGAAGCCGGGGATCTGTCTTATGCGAAATGCCGTAAGATCAAGTTGCCCACACCCGGCGTCATCTTCAATCCGATCGACCCCGAAGAGAACCAGACCAAACTCGAGTTCTGACTTTACAAACGCCCCGAAATTTGGTATAATAACTTACTTATTAGTCCTCTTTTGCGCCGATGCGAAAGAAGCAAGGAGAGTGTATGGATCGTTATCCCGATGACAGCGTGAAAAGCGGCCGCGTGTTTTCTACCGTTTTAGCCGTTGTTGTGGTGGTGCTTTTGGCCTTTTTGTCAGGTGCCCCTTTGATCGGAGATCCCTTTTCGCAGGGACTGTCTTCCGCCGCTCTTTTGCTTTTGACCTCCGCCCTCTTCAGCGTGCTTTCCTCCGCCGTACTGTGCTTCGTCAATCTTTCCAACCGCAGCGTTTTGTGGGTGATCGCTCCCGTTGCGGGTTTTTCCGTCGCCGCCTCCCTCGGCTTTTCCGTTCCGATGGTCTCTTCCTTCGTGCTTTGCATCGCGTCTTCGGAACTGTTCTGCTTCCTCATTTTGAAGAAGAAGGCACGCATCCCCGTCGTGACCGCCGTCACCGTGCTCGTCGGTCTGTCGGTTCTCGTCACGCTTGTCTTGTACGCGCGTGATACGCTCGGAACGTTGGACGCTTCGAAGATCCTGGAATTCATTCAGACTCGCGTGACGGAGTTTGCCGCCCGCGCAGCGGAACTGTTCCGCGCCTCCGTTCCCGAAGAGCAGGCCGCTCTCCTGAATGCAAACTTGGAGACGGTGCTTGCTTCGTCTTTGGTGTTGTCGTTGCCGGGGCTTTTCTTATCTGCGATCTTCTTCTGCGCTTATGCGGCAAGTTTCGTGCTTCGCCTCTTGATGAAGAAAAGCGGCGCACTGGCCATCTTGTACGAGGACGGGTTCTGCCCCTTTCCCACGATCGTCACGGCGATCCTTTACGCCGTCTGTTTTCTCGTTACCTCGCTTCTGTCCGACCTGGTCCCGATCGAGGTTTACGCCGCATTTGCCAATCTGGAAACGGTTTTGCAACTGCTCTTTGCCTTCGTGGGCATTTCGTGGCTGTGCAGCAGAAGAAAACAGCGTTTCGGTCTTCGCTCGAATTCTCTGTTTTATCTGACCCTTGCCGTCGCGGCGGGCGTGTATTTCGCTTCGAATCTTTCTTCGGGGATCGGCCTGTTTTTGATGGCACTTGTGGGCCTTGTGTCTTTCGGACTTCCCGTGCTGTCCTTTTTCGGTCTGTTTTATACGATCATTCGAACTGTCCGTGAGCGAAAGCAAAGTGCTTCGGATAATTGAGAAAGGAATGTAATCTTGAAACACAAATCTTACGATAAGTTTCGTGCAGGAGCCTTCTTTGCCGTCGTCCTGTTGATCATGCTTGCGCTCTCGGCGGCACTCTTTTTCTACGACGCACGTCTCTTGCTGTTTACATTGCCCGCCGTGGCTCTGACCGTGGCGGTCTTTGTTGCGTCCCGTCTCTTTGCCGCCCGTCGTGCCCGTCGCGAACGCGGGGAAGGTGAAATGACGCAAAGCGTGTCGATGGACTTCTTGCACACCTTTTCTCTGCCGACGCTCCTTTTGAGCGAAGAGGCGCAGATCCAGTGGTGCAACGAGGCGTTTTGTGATCTCGTCGGTGTTGGCGCTTTGAATCTCTACGGTGAAAATCTCTCCCGTTTTTTGACTTCCGGCTTGGCGATCAACGCACTTACCGACAAGAACGGCGAGGCCATTGAACTTTCGATCGCGGACGTCACCTTTGATCTGTTGCCGCATGAGACTGCGGGCGGCTCGTTTATTTGCGTCTTGATCGACCAGAGCCGACGGGAGTTTCTGGAGAAGGAACTTGCCCGAAAGAATCTGTGCGTTCTTTTTATTGCGGTCGACAACGTTTCCGACGATCCCTCGATGAGCGGCGCGGGCTACCGCACCGTCCTTTCGCGCGTTTATCCGCTGTTGGAAGAATGGGCGGAAGGGCTGGACGGCATCGTGCGCGAATTCGGCCGCGACCGTTACCTCGTCCTCTTGGAGGAGGAGAAACTGTCTGCCGTTCGGGAAGCGAAATTTGATATTTTGGATTCGATCCGCGCCCTGTCCGATGGCATGGTCGAGATCCCCGTCACCGTGTCCATCGGTGCCGCACTGTCGGATGCGACCCTGCACGAAAAGGAACTTGCCTCGTATCAGGCACTCGATATGGCACTTCAGCGCGGCGGCGACCAGGCCGTCCTGAAAGACCGTGACGGTGTTCTGGAATACTTCGGCGGCCGCACCAAGACGGTGCAG
>JAFQUW010000014.1 GCA_017408325.1 Clostridia bacterium
GACGATGAAATCCAACTTCGTTGGGTGAAATCCGCCTCGACGGCGGAAGGGTGGATTTAATTTCATCTGAGGCAAAGCCGAAGATTTCATCAGCGTTAGCTGATTTCATCCTTGCATCAGCAAGGATTTCATTTTTGCAAGAGTTCAAATCCACCCGCAAAACTTGTGAAAACATCTTTTCGCATCCCATCAAAAAACCGTCCGAGTCGGACGGTTTTTTCGTTATTTCTTCTTTTGGAAAAAGCCACGGGGGCTCGTGTCGATGCCGTCGAACGGGTCATTTTGCACGACGGAGGCCGTTTTGACGGCCTTTGTGGATTCACGCATTTCTTCGTTCTTCCCGTCGACGCGCACCTGTTCTTTCAAGCGCGGCATGATCCGTTTTTTGTGGATCAACATAGAGAGGCACAAAAGCAGCACCCCGACGAGGATGAGAAGGATATAAAAGATCAAAGGATCCATCACGTACTCCTTTTTCTTGATTTGCTTCATTATAATCCCGAAGGAGAAAACTGTCAACTCTCCCCGACGCGAAAGACTCCCGAGAGTTCTTGCAATTTCTCTAAAAGAGTGGTATAATTCCTCTAAATTGATTTTTCATCCTCCGGAGGAACATATGATCCAAGTTGCCATCATGGGTTTCGGTGTCGTCGGCAGCGGCGTCGCCAAGATCATTGAAGAAAACCAGGCACTTCTCGCCGCTCGTCTGTCCGACGAGATCACCGTCAAATACATTCTCGACATCCGCGACTTCACGGGGCACGCCCTTGCCGGTCGCGTGGTGCGCGATTTTTCCGTCATCGAAAACGACCCCGAGGTCTCCGTCGTCGTGGAGGCGATGGGCGGCGTTCATCCTGCCTACGACTACTCCTTAAAAGCGATCCGCGCGAAGAAAAGCGTGGTCACCTCCAACAAGGAACTCGTCTCGCTCCACGGCCGCGAGCTCTTGGAGGAAGCGAAGAAAAACGGCGTCCGTTACCTCTTTGAAGCAAGCGTCGGCGGCGGTATTCCGATCATCCGTCCCCTCTCCGACTGCCTTGCCGCAAACGAGATCTCGTCCGTGACGGGCATCATGAACGGCACGACCAACTACATCTTGACGCAGATGGAAGAAAACGGCGCGCCCTTTGCCGACGCCCTCTCCGACGCGCAGGCGCGCGGCTTCGCTGAGCGCGATCCTTCCGCCGACATCGACGGCAAGGACACCTGCCGCAAACTCTGCATCCTCGCGGACATTGCCTTCGGGTATCAGGTCAACCCCGACCTCGTCACCTGCGAGGGCATCCGCGCGATCTCTCCGCGCGACATCTCCGACGCCGCCGAGGCGGGCTACTGCATCAAGCTGCTCGGTCACGTCCGCCGCGACAGCGAGGGCATCACGCCCATCGTCGCGCCCTTTTTGCTCTCCCGTACCCATATTCTTTCCGGTGTCTCCGGCGTCTTTAACGGCATCGGCGTCGTCGGAAACATGGTCGGTGAGACGATGTTCTACGGTCACGGTGCCGGCAGTGCTCCCACGGCGAGCGCGATGGTCGGTGACATCATCGAAGCCTGCGAGGTCCCCTCTTCCCCCGTGTTGTGGAAGGAGAAGGCGCCCGAGGGCTACATCAAGGACGTTTCCGAGTGCGCCTTTGCGCGTTACCTGCGCGTCAAGGGTACGCGTGCCGACAGTCTGACCGTGCTGGCCGAGTGCGCCGTGCGCGCTGTCAGCAACGGCGACGAAACAGGCTTCTTCCTGCCCGCGATGACCGACGAAGAACTTGCCGTCATCCTGAAGATGATCCCCGAGCTCGACGTGGTCAGTTCCATCCGCATCTTCACCCCGGGTGAATTTGTCCCGAAAAACGGCTGAGATCGCGTTTTCTGTCAAGACAGGACACAAACCAATATGCTATTATAAAACAAGGTTTCCTTGTTTTTCCAAAAAAGCAGGGAGCGATCCCTGCTTTTTCACACTTTTTCAACGGAGGAATCATGGGCGAGTTTTTGGGCGCACTGCTTTGGGAAACAGTGCTTGCGTTCGTGCTTTTTTTGATGTTCACGCCGATCGCGATCATCTCGGTCGTCTACGGCGTTCGGTACGTCTCGTATTTTCCGAAGTTTTACCTCGGGCGAATGAAACTTGCAAGAAAGCTCGAACAGATCACAAAGAAGCACGGCCTCGAATTCTACCGCCACCGCGAGCAATACTACTACGGACGGCTGGAGGACGTCGACTGCGAATTCTCCCTTGTCACCCCGAAGGCGCGCTACGCGGTGAAGATCATCGGCATTCCAAACCGCTACACGATCCTTTATCTGACCAACCACAACGTATACTTTACCCAGCGTCCCTCGTTTCTCTACAACCACGCAAATTTTGAAGGCGGAAAGGAGCCCGTTCTCCACGAGATCGCGCCGCACCGCTTTTACGTTTCCGACGAGCGTGTCTCGGACGACATCACCCCCGTGTACCTCATCAATCCCTGTCCGCGCATCCTCTACTACACACGTGCCCACTCCCACGAAAAAAAGCAGCCCTACGACGGGGATGACCTCGACGGGATCACGCTTTATACCCTGACGGGCTTTCTCAAACAGATCGAAGAGGACTGTGCCCCCGACGAGGCAGAGGCGACGAAC
>JAFQUW010000137.1 GCA_017408325.1 Clostridia bacterium
CCGACCGCTACGGCAAGACGGTGATCGCCGACGGCGGCATCAAGTATTCCGGCGACATCCCCAAGGCCATCGCCGCGGGCGCGACGGCGGTCATGATGGGCAGCCTGTTCGCCGGCACCGAGGAGAGCCCCGGCGCGACGGAGATCTACCAGGGGCGCTCCTACAAGGTGTACCGCGGCATGGGCTCGCTGGCGGCCATGGCCGAGGGCAGCAAGGACCGCTACTTCCAGGAGGGCCAGAAGAAGCTTGTGCCCGAGGGCGTCGAGGGCCGCGTGCCCTTCAAGGGCCCCCTTGCCGACACCGTGTTCCAGCTGATCGGCGGCCTGCGCTCGTCGATGGGCTACTGCGGCACCGAGAACATACAGGCCCTGCGCCAGCGCGGCGAATTCATACGCATCACCAGCGCGGGCCTGGTGGAGAGCCACCCGCACGACATCAACATCACCAAGGAAGCGCCGAACTACTCCGTCGCTCCGTAAAAAAGATCCCAAAAGCAGCCGAAGCCTTCGCTTCGGCTGCTTTTTTCGGTTGACTTTTTCTTTCGAGGTCTTTATACTAAAGGCAGACTGACAGGAAGGTGCCATTATGCTCAAAGAGTATCTGTCCAAAGTGGATCCGCGCACAAAAGACGCGTTCTTCGCCGCGCTGACCGACGCGCTCAAGGAGGAGACGCGTCTCTTCGTCGTGACCGCCAATCCCGAGACACTGATGCTCGCCGAGAAGACACCCGCCCTCTCCGACGCTCTCCTTGATCCCGAAACCGTGATCGTCCCCGACGGCATCGGCGTCGTGCGCGCGGCAGAGTCCCTCGCCCGTCCCATCCACGAGCGCGTGCCCGGCGTGGAGATCTCCGAGCATCTCCTGCGAGAGGCCGACGGACTGAACAAACGCGTCTTTCTCTACGGCGCAAGTGATGAAACGCTCACCGCGCTCCAAGCGCGCGTGCAGCGCGAGTGGCCGAACGCCCAACTCGTCGGTGCGAAAAACGGCTACGACTTCGACGACGACCAAGTGATGGACGAAATCGCCGCCCTCTCCCCCGACGTCGTGCTCGTCGCGCTGGGCATTCCGCGACAGGAAACGCTTCTCCACCGTCACCTCGGCCGTTTTCAAAAGGGCGTCTTCGTCGGCGTCGGCGGCTCCTTCGACGTTCTGAGCGGAAAGGTCCGCCGCGCTCCGCTCCTCTTCCAAAAACTCGGCCTGGAGTGGCTCTGGCGCATCCTGCGCTCCCCGAGCCGACTCAAACGCTTCCTCTCCTCCAACCTCCCCTTCCTCGCCGCAGTCAGACGGCTGAAAAAAGAAAACCGGAAACAGTGAAAAACAGCACCGCTTTACGGCGCTGTTGGTTTTTTCTATTCTTTCTTTTCGGAGAAAAGAAAGAAGCAAAAGAAAAGCCGAGGCGGGAAAAAGAAAGAATCGACCTCACACACAAACGGCACCCATAACGCGGGTGCCGTTTGCGGTTTTTCCCTTCTTTTCTTTTCGAGAAAAGAAGCAAAAGAAAAGCGAAACGGGAAAAAGGAAAAAAGACGACCTTCAGCACAAACGGTGCCCGTAAAGCGTGGGCACCGTTTGCGGTTTGCCAAGAAGGAGGAACAACGACTCCGAGCAAAACGTCCGCCGCAAAACGCGGTCGCGGTTTGACCGCGTTTTGTGTTTGAGTCCCCCCTTTTTCCTTCCCTCGCTTTGCTTTCTTCTTTGTTTCTTTCTTCTTTCTCTTGAAAGAAGAAAGTAAAGAAAAGAAAAGAAAAGAAAAACGACATCCAAAGCACGGATGCCGTTTGTGAGAGAGCGCGGTGGTTTTGCGACGTCAGCGGATCTCGATGATCTCCTCGATGCCGCAGGAGAGTGCATCGCAGATCTTGAGCAACAGATAACTGTCATAGCGCACGACGCGATTCTTGTAATACTTATCAATGGTCTGATACCCGATCCCCGTCTTTTGCGACAGTTCGTACCGCGTCATTTTGCGACGCTCCAAGGCCTTGTCCAGACTCAAACGAATACTCTGTTTCATATCTACCTCCATACAAATGTTAGTAAATATACACAGGCTTGACAATACATCTATTTATATGTATACTTATATGTGTATATATTGGAGGTAGTATGAATTTCAAGCAATCTTGTATTCGCCGCATTGACTCATCCGGTCGGATCGTCATTCCGAAGGAACTGCGTGAAAAAAGCGGCCTTATCATCGGAGCGTCTTTTACGCTGTCGATCGAAGGAGATGCGCTGATCTTAACACCAACCGAGCGGCACTGCATCATTTGCGGCCAAAAAGCAGAAAACGTCAATTCAGACGGCCAAGCGATCTGTCAAAACTGTCTGTCTCAATTCCGACCGCATCAATAAACTTCCCACCGCAAACTGCGGTCGCGCTTTGTGTTGCTCTCTTCTTTTCTTTTCGAGAAAAGAAAAGAAGCAAAA
>JAFQUW010000138.1 GCA_017408325.1 Clostridia bacterium
CACACTGCCGAGGGAGCGCATTTTTTTCTTGCCCTCCTTCTGCTTTTCCAGAAGTTTCTTCTTACGGGTGATGTCGCCGCCGTAGCATTTTGCCAAGACGTCCTTTCTCAGCGCGCGCACGGTCTCGCGTGCGATGACGCGACCGCCGATCGCCGCCTGTACGGGCACCTCAAAAAGCTGACGCGGAATGTTGTCCTTGAGCTTTTCCGCGATGCGGCGCGCACGGGCGTAGGCCTTCTCCGAATGAACGATGAAGGAGAGCGCGTCCACGAGGTCGCCGTTTAAGAGGATGTCCAGTTTGACGAGGTCGCTCTTCTCATAGCCCGCAGACTCGTAGTCGAACGAGGCGTAGCCGCGCGTGCGCGACTTTAAGGCGTCGAAAAAGTCGTAGACGATCTCGTTTAAGGGAAGACGGTAGTGCAGTTCCGCGCGGTCGGAGGTGTGATACTTCATATCCACGAAGGTTCCGCGGCGATCCTGACACAGATCCATAATGCCGCCGACGTACTCGGTCGGGGTGATGATCGAGGCGCGCACGATCGGTTCAAACGCCGCGGCGATGCGGTCGGCAGAGGGGTAATTCGTCGGGTTGTCGACCTCCACGGTCGTCCCGTCGGTGAGCTCCAACTTATAAATCACGCTCGGAGCGGTCGTGATGAGTTGCAGATTGAACTCGCGCTCCAAGCGCTCCAGAATAATCTCCATATGCAGAAGACCGAGGAAGCCGCAACGGAAGCCAAAGCCGAGCGCGGCACTGGTCTCCGCCTCAAAGGAGAGTGCGGCGTCGTTGAGCTGAAGCTTTTCCAACGCGTCGCGCAGATCCGGATAGCGTGCGCCGTCCGCCGGATAGATGCCCGAAAAGACCACGGGCAACGCCGCGCGGAATCCCTCCAGAGGCGTTTCGGTAGGACGGTCGGCAAGGGTGATCGTATCGCCCACACGCGCGTCGGCAAGCGTTTTGATCGAGGCGGTCAGGTAACCGACTTCCCCCGCGGACAGTTCCTTGCACGCGGCAAGACCGAAGGGCTCCATATGACCGACTTCCAACACTTCAAACGTCGTGTCGGACGCCATCATACGGATGGTATCTCCGACGGCGATCTTTCCTTCGCAGACCTTGAAATACACGATGACACCGCGATAAGCGTCGTAGACGGCGTCGAAGATGAGCGCCTTTGTGGGGGCGGCGGGATCGCCCTTGGGGGCCGGAATATACTTGGCAATCGCCGCAAGCACTTCCTCCACGTGAATGCCCGTTTTCGCGGAGATGCAGGGGGCGTAATCGGCAGGGATGCCGATGACGTCCTCGATCTCGGCCCGCACGCGTTCGGGGTTGGCGGCAGGCAGGTCGATCTTGTTGATGACGGGGACGATCTCCAGATCCTCCTCAACGGCAAGATAGGCGTTGGCAAGCGTCTGCGCCTGAATGCCCTGCGTCGAATCGACGACCAAAAGCGCACCTTCGCAGGCAGAGAGACTGCGGCTGACCTCGTAGTTGAAGTCGACGTGGCCGGGGGTGTCGATCAGGTTGAAGATATACTCTTCCCCATCCTCGGGCGACACATAAGACAGGCGCACCGCGCGGCTTTTGATCGTGATGCCGCGCTCGCGCTCAAGCTCCATATTGTCGAGCACCTGCTCGGTCATCTCGCGCTTGGCGACCGCGCCCGTCAGTTCCAAAAGACGGTCGGCAAGCGTACTCTTGCCGTGGTCAATGTGTGCAATGATGGAGAAGTTGCGGATGTTTTCTTGTTTGACACTCATCGTCTGTTCTGTTCCTTCAAAAATCGCTGATTTTCGCGTTCGCGATCCTTCTTGGCGATGGATTCGCGTTTGTCGTAGAGTTTTTTGCCTCGCACCAGAGCGATCTCCGCTTTCACCTTGCCGCGTTTGAAATACAGCGACAAGGGCACGATGCTGTACCCGTCGCGCGCGGCAGACTGGCTGATCTTCAAGATCTCCCGTTTGTGCAAGAGCAGTTTTCTCTCACGCATGGGATCACGGTTGAAAACGTTCCCCTTCTCGTAGGGGCTGACGTGCATCCCCAGAAGAAACATCTCTCCGCCCTCGACGTGGCAGTACGAATCCTTCATGTTCACGTTGCCGGCGCGCAGGCTTTTGACCTCCGTACCG
>JAFQUW010000139.1 GCA_017408325.1 Clostridia bacterium
CATCGACCAGAATCCGAAGGGGATGCGTGAGACGATCTATTTTAAGGATGACGACACGCGCCTGTCCTTTTTGCACGGAAACTACGTGACGCTCACCAACTGCGACCGCGCGGAACTGGAGCGCATCGCACGTCTGCGTCTGTCACCCGTCAACGTCTCCGTCCATACCACCGACCCCGACCTTCGCGTGCAGATGCTCGCCCATCCCGAGGCGGGTCGGATCGTCGAACAGCTTCGCTTTCTCGCCTCGCGCGGGATCATGCTCAACTGTCAGATCGTGCTCTGCCGCGGCATCAACGACGGAGAGCATTTGGATCGCACCCTGCGGGAGCTCGTCTCCCTCGGCGAACGCGTCCAGTCGATCGCAGTCGTTCCGGCCGGTTTGACCCGTTTTCGTCAGGGGCTGGCAGAGCTGACGGATTTCGACGAACGGAGCGCCGCCGCGGTGATCGATCAGGTGGAGGCGTTCTCGCAGAAGCAGTATGAAAAGCACGGCGAACGCCGCGTTTTTCTGGCAGATGAGTTTTACGTGCGTGCCCGTCGTCCGCTTCCCGAGGCGGAGTATTACGAGGGCTATCCGCAGCTTGACAACGGCGTCGGACTCCTGCGCAGTCTGGAAGAGGACGTCGAGTTTGCACTCCCCGATTTCGCTGCGAAAAAACGAGCGAAAAAACGCTTCCTGCTCTTCACCGGAGTTGCCGCGGCTGAATTTTTGTCCGGCGTCGTCGCGCGCATTCTGGACGGCCAGAGTGACGTCACCTGTGACGTTTTCGCGGTCAAGAACCGTTTTTACGGCGAGAGCGTGACCGTTGCAGGCTTGTTGACGGGAAGCGATTATTTGAAAGCGGCCGAGGAAGCGGATCTGTCCCGCTACGACGAGATCCTCATTTCCGCGTCCTCCCTTCGTTATGAACGCGATCTGTTCCTTGACGGCGTCAGCCTCGCGGAACTTTCCGAGAAACTCGGCCTCCCCGTGACCCCCGTGGAGGCAGGCGACGACATCGTATCGATTTTGTTAGGAGAAGATTGATGGCATTACCGGTTGTGGCGGTGGTCGGAAGACCGAACGTCGGAAAAAGCACCTTTTTCAATAAGCTTGTCGGGGAACGCATCTCCATCGTGGAGGACGTTCCGGGCGTGACGCGCGACCGCATCTATTCCGTCTGCGAATGGGCAGGCAGAAAGATGCTGCTCGTCGACACGGGCGGCTTGGAGCCGAACTCCGAGGACGAGTTCCACCTGCACATCAAAGAGCAGGTCGAGATCGCCGTGGAAACGGCGGACGTGATCATTATGATGACGGAGATCGTCTCGGGACTGATGCCCACCGACCGTGAGATCGCGCGTTTTTTGTCGAGGTGCAAGAAGCCCGTCGTGCTCGCCGTCAATAAGGTCGACTCCATCGGACATCTTCCGCCGGAATTTTATGAGTTCTACGAGCTTGGGATCGAGCACGGTCCCTTTGCCGTCTCGAGCGTACACGGAACGGGAAGCGGTGACATTTTGGAGTGTGTCAATTCGTTGCTTCCGCCCCCTTGCGAGGAAGAGGAAAGCGAGCGCATCCGCGTCGCCGTCATCGGAAAGCCCAATTCGGGCAAAAGTTCGCTGGTCAACCGCATTACGGGGCAGAGCCGTATGATCGTCTCCAACGTCCCCGGTACCACGCGCGACGCCGTCGATACCGAGGTGGACAACGAATACGGCTCCTTTACCTTCATCGACACCGCAGGCATCCGCCGCCAGTCGAAGGTGGAGGATAAGATCGAAAAATACAGCGTGCTTCGTGCGAAGCTCGCCGTGGAGCGTGCAGACGTCTGCATTTTGATGGTCGACTCTCTGGAGATGGTCACCCAGCAGGACGAGCGCATCGCAGGCATTGCCCACGAATCGGGGAAACCGACGATCGTCGCGCTCAATAAGTGGGATCTCGTCGACAAGGACAACGACAGTGTCAAGAAGGCGAAAAAAGACGTCGAGATCGCTCTGTCTTATATGACCTACGCGCCGCTCGCCTTCATTTCCGCAAAGACGGGTCAGCGCGTGACGAAACTGTTCGATTTGATCCGAACCGTCTATGAATCGAGCCGCCGCCGCATCCCGACAGGTGTTCTTAACGACGTGCTCGCGGATGCCGTGGCGCGCGTACAGCCGCCGTCGGATCGCGGCCGCCGCCTGAAGATCTACTATATGACGCAGGTCTCCGTTGCACCGCCGACCTTCGTGGTCTTCTGCAACAGTGCCGAGCTCTTCCATTTCTCCTATCGGAGATATCTGGAAAACAATTTGCGAGAGACCTTTGACTTTGAAGGAACCCCGATCCGCATCATCGTGCGCGAGCGGGGAGAGGAGGAGAAATGAACGGTTTTATGATCGGCTTCGGCGCGATCCCGGGCTTTCAGACCGGCTTTTTCTTGCCGAGTGAAGGCGCGAATTGGACGGGGCTTGTGCTGTTGTGCCTTGCCTCCGCCGTGTTTTCTTATCTGTGCGGAAGCGTCAATTCCGCCGTGCTCGTCAGTCGCGGTCTGTTCGGAAAGGACATTCGCTCCTTCGGAAGCGGCAATGCTGGACTGACGAATATGCATCGTGTGTTCGGTGTCAAGGGTGCCGCTCTGACGCTCGTCGGCGATATGCTGAAAGCGGTCGTTGCGATCCTGGGCTCGATGTCGCTCGTCGGCTATCTGTACGGCGGCAATCTCGCGCTTCTCTTCTGTGTCATCGGACATGCCTTCCCCTGCTTTTTCGGTTTCCGTGGCGGAAAGGGCGTCCTTTCGGCGGCGACGGGCATCTGTTGCCTGTCTCCCGTGGTCTTTTTGGTGCTCATCGCCTTGTTTTTGATGATGGTCCTCTCGACGAAGTACGTCTCCGTCGGCTCGATCACCGCCGCGTTTTTCTACCCTTTGATGCTTTCCGCCTTTTTCGGAGCAGTCCCGTTCTTTATGCTTTCCACCGCGCTTCTGACGGCGGTGCTCGTCATCTTCCTGCACCGTGAGAACGTCCGTCGTCTCATCCACGGTGAAGAGAAGAAGTTCGGACAAAAAGAACCGCCCAAGGCCGAGGAAGACAAATGAATCGCGTCTCGTTTTACGCGTGCGACTGTTACGAGGATCGCGCGGCATTGCGCCGCGCGCTTCTTGG
>JAFQUW010000015.1 GCA_017408325.1 Clostridia bacterium
GCAAACGGTGCCCACGCTTTACGGGCACCGTTTGTGCTGAAGGTCGTCTTTTTTCTTTTTCTCGCCTCGGCTTTTCTTTTGCTTCTTTTCTTTTCTCGAAAAGAAAAGAAGAGAAAAAACCAAAAGCGCCGCTTGTGCGGCGCTTTTTAAAATGTTTTTTATTTTGCGTCTCGGGTGATCTCGCGCCAATTTTCGTACATCTCGTCCCAGAGGGCGGTGTCCTGCGGGAGAAATTCTTTGATGGCGAAACTGTTCTCGGAGATGCGGCGGATCTCGGAGAGGTCTTTCACCTCGCCCGTTGCGTAGAATTGGAGCAGGAGGTTTCCCATCGCGGTTGCCTCGGTCGGGCCTGCGGTGACGCGGCGTCCCGTAGCGTTGGCGGTGAACTGGGAGAGGAAGTCGTCCTTGGTGCCGCCGCCGACGATGTGGATGGAGTCGAAGCGGCGTCCCGTCAACTCTTCGATCTCGGCGAGCGTCTTGCGGTAACGGAAGGCGAGCCCTTCGTAGATGGTGCGCATCAGTTCTCCGCGCGTTTCGGGCACGTGTTGACCGCTCTCGCGGCAGAAGGCGCGGATGCGTTCGGGCAGATCGCCCGGCGCCTCAAAGGCGGCGGTGTCGGGCGTGATGAAGGCGGTGAAGGGCGCGGCGGCGCGCGCTTCTCGTTCCAGATCGGCAAAGGTGACGCCCTCGTCGCCCTCGCGCTTGAACTGGCGGCGCGACTCCTGCACGAGCCAGAGTCCCATAATGTTCTTTAAGAGTCGGATCTTTCCGAAGACGCCGCCCTCGTTTGCGAGGTTCAGGCGGCAGGCGTCGTCACCCGTTTCGGGCGCGTCGAGCTCGGTGCCGAACAGCGACCAGGTGCCCGAGGAAATGTAGATGAAGTCCTTTTCCTGCGTCGGGACGGCGGCGACGGCACTGGCCGTGTCGTGCATGCCGACGGCAATGACGGGGACGCTCGGAATGCCGAGGCTTTGGCAGACCTCTTCCGAGAGATGGCCGAGCACACAGCCCGTCGGGACGATCTCGCCGAGGAATTCTTCGGTGAGTCCGAGCTTTCCGAGCACGCGGGCGGAGGGGGTCTTCGTCGCGGCGTTCAACAACTGACTGGTGGAGACGGCGGTGTACTCGTTCTTCTTTTCGCCCGTCAACAGATAGGCGATGAGACAGGGCATCATCAGAAGCGTTTTTGCCTTCCTGAAGATCTCGGGACGGCTCGTCTTGCACGCCTCCAGCTGGAAGAGGGAATTGATGTGCATCATTTGCAGCCCCGTCTCGCGGTAGAGCTCGCTCTGCGGACAGCCTTGGCAGAAGTGCTCCACCATACCCAGAGAGGACTCGTCGCGGTAGTGAAGGGGCGTTTCGAGAAGCGTGCCGTTCTCGTCCAAAAGACCGAAATCCACGCCCCAGGTGTCGATGCCGATGCAGTCGTAGCCGCCTTTTTCGTGCGCAAGCTTGAGCGCGAGGCGGATGTCGTCCATCAGCTCGTCGAGATCCCAGCGGAAGGCACCGTCCGTTTCCTTGGGACGGTTTTCAAAACGGTGGATCTCTTCAAGGCGGAGCGTTCCGTTTTCGAGCGTGCCGAGAATGGCGCGTCCCGTGGAGGCACCGAGGTCGATGGCAAGTGCGCGTTTCATAGGGGATCTCCTCACAAAAAGAAAAATAGAAAACTGCGGCGCATAAAGGACTTTACGCGCCGCAGAAAAAGGGGCTTACAGGTTTTTGTTGGCAACTCCGCGACGGTAGTTTTCCACTTCCCTGTTGTCGATGAAGTCGATGAAGTCGTCGTCAAGCTGGTGATAGCCGCCGAAGGCCTCTGCATAGAAGGCGATCTTTCCGGCGTCGAGGAAGAGCTGCATCGCGCGGTCGGCTTCACCGAGGTCGGCACCTGCGGTGAACAGACCGACGCCGCGGACGATGATGACCTTCGGCAGACCGCCGATGGTCTCGGAATAGTTCTTCAGATCCGCTTCGATGGACTCGACGGACTCGCAGAAGAGCGGCCAGGAGCGGCAGTAGGTGATCTGGTCGGGGTTGTAGGGACGGAGCACGCCTGCGGCAGCTTCACGGCTCTCGCACATGGCGACCATAGACTTCTGTCCGCAGTAGAGGACGGAGGCGTAGGTCTGCTCGAGAATGTCCTTCACCGCGCCGACGGTCTCGGTGTTGATGGGGGCAAGGTCGGCGTCCCATTCCTTGGTGTAGCACGCCTTGATCTTGGAGATCACTTCATCCAGCGCGACGCCGATCTCCTCGGGGGAGTTGCCGGGGATGAAGATGCCGTGGTTCTGCAAAAAGAGGAAACGGGGGTACTTGCCGTACTTTGCCTTGTGCTCCTGCTGCAGATCCCAGCAGTAACGGGCAAGACCGTAGCCGGGGTGGACGAGCTTGACCCAGACCTGATCCTGACCGAAGAGGCGCTCGGCTTCTTCCTTGCCGTTGACGGCGCTGGTCAGCGAGTTGATCACGGTGGGGTGCAGGTGCAAAACGTAGGGGAAGTCAAAGCCGTGGTGCAGAAGCGCTTCGACGCTCGGACGCTTTTCTTCGCCGGGCAGACGGGTCGCCATCACGTCTTCGATGAACTGGGTGTCGATGTTTTCCACGTCCTCGGGATAGCCGCGCAGGAGGAGATCCTGCAGACCGTGACGGTCGAGTGCGGCAAAGCCGTTTTCACGGATGCCGGAGAGGGGGAAACCGCTCGCTTTGACGTAGAGCACGTCGGCGGTCTTATAGGAGGTGTTTCCGCCGCCCGCAAGCACCAGCGTCGGATCGGAGCCGTAGTAGTCGGACATCTGGGCAAGTTTTTTCAGTTCGGTCATCTTCAATTGCCTCGTTTCTTCAGATAGTTTTGGGTCACTTGTTTCATTATAAATGGAGCGAGGGCTTCTGTCAAGGCACGAATCCTCCAAAAAAGAGGAGTTTTTCTCCGAAAATTTTCTGAAAATCCCCCTTGTTTTACGAGGGGGGAGGATGTATAATGTACGGTAGAGTAATTTCGTGAAGAAAAAGGAGATTTTGACATGTTCAAGCTTGGCACGAATTTAGGCTTTGCCATCAACCGTTACATTGAGCCCGAAGTGTGGGCGAAGATCTGCGACGAGGATATGGACATCCGTTACGTTCAGTTCGTCGCCGACCTCTTAAATTGCTTTTTGCCCGAGGACTACATCAAGAGTCAGGTGGCACGCATCAAGGAAGCGACCAAGAATCACAACCTTCAGATCGCCTCTCTGTTCACCAGTGCCTACACCCGTGTCAACCATCTGATGCATCCCGACGAGGAAGCGAGAAAGATCTGGCTTGACTGGTTCTTCCGTTATATGGAGATCGGTGCCGAGTTCGGCGCGAAGTCCTTCGGCAGCCACTTCGGCATCCTCACCTTCGACGTGTACAACGACCCGAAAAAGCGTGAATACATCATCGAAGAGGGCGTCAAGAACTGGCAGAGAATGTCCAAGCGCGCCAAAGAGCTCGGCTACGAATGCCTCATTTTCGAGCCGATGAGCGTGCCGCGCGAAATGGCGACCACCGTCGAAGACACCAAGGAGCTGCTCGAGAGAGTCAACGCCGACTGCGGTGTGCCGCTCAAGGTCTGCCTCGACGTCGGTCACGCGCCCGACCCCTCTCAGCGCGATCCCTACTATTGGGTGGAGCGTCTCGCCGCCGAGAGCCCCGTCATCCATCTCCAGCAGACCGTTCTTCACAAGTCCAACCACGCACCCTTCACCCCCGAAGCGAACAAAGACGGAATCATCAAGGGTGAAAAACTGATCCCGATGGTCGAGGCCGCCGGCAATCACGACGCCTACTTCTTCCTCGAGATCGGTCACCGCGAACATCACGACACCGATTACCGCGTCATCCCGGATCTTGCCGAGAGCGTGCGTTACTGGCGTCAGTGGATCAAGGAGTAAATTATGGCAGATACGATGAAAGCATTGAACCTGCACGCCGTCGGTGATCTTCGCTACGAAGACGTGCCGATGCCCGTGCCCGAGGCGGACGAGGTCCTCGTTCGCGTGCGTGCTGCCGGCATTTGCGGAAGCGACATCCAGCGCGTGCTCACCAAGGGCACCTACCATTTCCCGACCATTCCGGGTCACGAGTTCTCCGGCGAGGTCGTCGGGCTCGGCCGTGATGCCGATCCTGCTCTGATGGGTCGCCGCGTCGCCGTGTTCCCGCTTCTGCCCTGCCGCGAGTGCGAGCCCTGCGGACTGGAAGAATACGCGCAGTGCAAGAATTACGACTACTACGGCTCCCGCCGCGACGGCGGCTTTGCCGAATACCTCGCCGTGAAGGTCTGGAACCTCGTGTTCGTTCCCGACAACGTTTCCTTTGAAGAGGCGGCGATGTGCGAGCCCTGCGCCGTTGCGCTCCACGCACTCGGCCAGTTCGGCGTGAAGAAGGACAGCACCGTGCTCATCTTCGGCGCGGGCACCATCGGTCTTCTGCTTGCCAAGGTCGCCAAGATGAAGGGGGCTTCCAAGGTCATCCTTGCCGACATCGACGACAAGAAGCTCGCCTTTGCAAACAAGCTCGGTTTTGAAAACACCGTCAACTCTCTGGAAGACCCGACTGACGCGATCCTCGCTCTCACTCTCGGTCGCGGCGCGGATCTCGTCGTGGAGGGTGCCGGCGTCTCCGTCACCTACGAAAACTGCATGAAGTGCGCCGCCACCTTCGGTGAGGTCGTCCTGATGGGCAACCCCATCAAGGAAATGACCCTGTCGCAGAAGGCGTACTGGGAGATCTTGAGAAAACAGCTCACCCTGCGCGGCACTTGGAACTCTGCCTATTCGCAGAAGCAGAACGACTGGCAGGAAGCGGTCAACTGTATGCCCGAACTGGATCTTCTCCCGATGATCACGGGTCGCCACAGCCTCTCCGAGGGAATCCGCCCCTTCGAGCATATGGCGGATCGTGCCAATTTCACCGTCAAGGAAATGTTTGTCAACGACTGATTTTTAAGAGATAGAAAGGATTTACTACCATGATTGCAAGTGTGTATGAAGGCTTTGACAAGATGGTCGTCCGTGAGATCCCGACCCCCGAGGTAGACGACGACAGCATTCTCGTGCGCGTGCGTGCCTGCGCCGTCTGCGGCAGTGACATCCGCATTTTCCACAGCGGCAACTCCCGCGTCAATCCTCCCCAGACCCTCGGTCACGAGGCGGCGGGCGAGGTCGCGGCCGTCGGCAAGAACGTCACCAAGTTCAAGGTCGGCGATCGCGTCGCCATCGGCGCAGACGTCCCCTGCGGCGAGTGTGCCTTCTGCGAAGCCGGCATCGGCAACAACTGCCAGATCAACTACGCGATGGGCTACCAGTTCGCCGGCAGTTTTGCCGAATACGTTCTGCTCAACAAGACCGTCGTCAACTACGGTCCGATCCACAAGCTGCCCGACCACGTCTCCTTTGACGAGGGCGCTCTGGCCGAGCCGCTTGCCTGCGTCATCAACGCGCTTGAGCTTGCCCCCGTCAAGATGGGCGACAACGTCGTCATCATCGGCGCCGGCCCGATCGGTATGATGCTTTGTATGATGGCAAAGAAGATGGGCGCGGCGAAGGTCATGCTCGTCAACCGTTCTCAGCCCCGTCTGGACAAGGCGAAGGAGATCGGCGCCGCTGACCTCTACATCTGCTCCGGCACCGAGGACAGCGTGCAGCGCGTGCTCGACGAGACCGCGGGTCTCGGCGCGGACGTGCTCTTCACCGCCTGCCCCTCCGGCGCGGCGCAGGTCGACGCCATCAAGATGGCCAAAAACCGCGCGATCGTCAACTTCTTCGGCGGTCTGCCCAAGAACGCCAGCGAAGTCACCATCGACACCAATATCATCCATTACAAAGAGCTTTTCATCACCGGCGCGCACGGCTCCACCCCCGTCCAGCACGGCAAGGCGGTCGACCTCATCGCCAGCGGTGTGATGCCCATCCATAAGTTCGCCAGCCATAAGTTTGCGCTCAAGGACATTCTGGAAGCCATCAAGGCCGCCGAGAGCCACGACGGTCTGCGCGTCATCATCAATCCGTAAGGACAGAAAGAAGGGAAGACTATGCCCGGTAAAATTGCTCCCTCCATGATGTGTATGCGTCTGGAGGATATGGTCGAGGGTCTGAAGACCTTTGAAAAAGAGGGGATCGAGTATCTGCACATCGACGTGATGGACGGCCATTTCGTTCCGAATATGCAGCTCGGCGTGGACTACGCGAAGAATCTGCGCGCGCTCACGAACATTCCGCTCGACATCCACCTGATGATCGAAAACCCCGACGAGAAAATCCGCTGGTTTGATCCCCAGCCCGGTGAATACGTCGCGGTGCACTACGAGACGACCAAGCACGTCCAGCGTGTTCTCGCCTCCATCCGTGCCACGGGCGCCAAGGCGATGCTCGCCTTGAACCCCGCGACGCCCCTCTGCGTTCTGGAAGAGGTCTTGCCGGATCTCGACGCGGTGCTGATCATGACCGTCAACCCCGGCTTTGCCGGACAGAAGATGGTTCCTCAGTCGCTTGACAAGATCCGTCGTTGCAAAGAGATGCTCGTCTCTCGCGGCTACGACAACGTTGAGATCGAGGTCGACGGCAACGTCAGCTTCGAAAACGCGGTGACGATGAGAGAAGCCGGTGCCGACATCTTCGTCGGCGGTTCCTCCGGCATTTTCGTCAAGGGAATGACCTTTGAGGAATCCATCGCCAAGTTCCGCGGCTGCATCGAGTAAAAAATTCTCGAAAAAATTCTTGACACACGGCGCAGGTTGTGATAGAATACCGCTTGCGCCAATGATGCGGATTTGTGTAATGGTAGCACGGCAGACTCTGACTCTGTTTGTGTGGGTTCGAATCCTACATCCGCAGCCAAAACAAAAAGACACCCGATGGGGTGTCTTTTTGTTTTGAATCACAATGCGTAGGATTCGAAGTGCGCGGGAGTGAATGACAGTCCGGGGGACTGTCAGAGCCGCGCACCGGCTCGTCCGCAGACGAGGAATCCTACATCCGCAGCCAGAAAAAACTCTTGTTCGAAAGAACAAGAGTTTTTTCAGTTATATTCGCCTTTGGCGAGTTATATTGCTTCGCAGTGATATTTAGGCTACTCCTAAGTGATATTGCCCGTTGGGCAGTTAAGAGGCGAATATAATATCACTGAAACCGTAAGGTTTCAATATCACTTTCACGAAGTGAAAATATCACTCTGTGTGGAGCACAGAATATCACTTTTTAAGTTGGTGTTGTCACCTGTAGGTTGACAAAGTTCAAGTTTAGCTTGCTAGATAAAGTTTTATTGATATGATATAATGTGTGCATAAGATGGAGGTGAAACCCAATGACAGTAGGTCAGAGATTACAACAGATTAGGCAACAGTTATCCTTATCGCAAGAAGAATTTGGTGAAAAATTGGGTGTGTCGCGACAAACTGTATCAAAGTGGGAGCTTGATCAGACTTTTCCCGATTTATCAAAAATTGTATTAATAAGTAAAATGTTTTCTGTAACGACGGATTCTATCTTGATTGAAGGGATTACTTCTTTTGATATTGCTAATGAGAATTATGTTTGTGGAATATATAAAGGAGAACTTTGCGAAATTGTAGTTACAGAAAAGTATGCCCTTGTTTATTACTGTTCTCCTGATAAGAGTCTTTTGGGCACAAAACTTTATGTTGGGTATATGGATAAGAAACATCTTCGTGCGATTTGTGTTTGGGGAAAAGGCGAAAAGAAAACTAAATATGCATATATCACCGATGAAGAACGAGTAATCACCAATGATTCAAATGTTGCAAATAGATTAGGAGAAAAATTCGAGGATAAGAAAATCTTGCGGATGCTAAGGAGTGAGAAATTTGTTGTAAGCAAGGATTCACAATTACAACCAACGGTGAGTGATGTTGGTATATTAAAAGCCTTGCAATCATGGCGTATGTGCAGTAAATATGTAAGCAATACCGAACGTTTTTCGTTTTCTCTATGCACTGCAAAAACGGAATATATCTTTTCCATAGAAGTTGATAATGATAATATATACTGCGGTGCATCAAATAATTTGGTTTTTGATTTGGGACTATATTGTGCTGGACAATATTTTAGGATAAGAAATTACAAAGACAACAGTGAGCCGTTTTGCGGTTTTGGATGTGATTTTTCTTATACTCCAAAAACGATTTCAGTACCCACCGATAAATGCGACACAGAAAGATATTGTAAAAATCAGAACGGTATAATGTTCACTGTTAAAAGATATGACGACGAACAAATTGTTTTAAAAGGGTGCGGCGGTGATGAATATGTATATCAAAGAAACGAAAAACGTGCTGAAAGTTATATTGAATTCAAATAAATTATAACTATTGCTTGAAAACTAGAAAATCAGGTTTTTAGACCAGTTCTTTTTCGGACACGAATGACAAAACAATGCGTAGGATTCGAAGTGCGCGGTTTCCCGTTGAAACCGCGCTTCTTTTTTGATATAATGAAGCAAAGTAAAAAAGGAGGGTGTGCCGCAATGAGTGGGAAGCTGTTTTTCGGCGCGATCTTGAAATTTCTGTTGGGCGTCGTACTCGTTGGGGGGCTGCTTTTTTTTCCTGCCGGCTTCTTTTTTGCGCGCGGGCTTCTTTTGATGGGGCTTTTGTTTGTCCCGATGTTCGTCGCGGGGCTTGTTATGATGGCGAAAGATCCCGCGCTGTTGCAAAAACGGCTGGATGCAAAGGAGACGCGCGGCAAACAAAAGACGGTCGTTGCGCTCTCGGGGGTGATGTTTCTTCTGGGCTTCGTGCTTGCCGGACTCGGGGAGCGTTTTGCGTGGCGGAATTTGCCCGATTGGGTCGTTGCCGCCGCCTCGGTGCTCTTTTTGCTCGCCTACGCGCTCTACGCCGAGGTACTGCGCGAGAACGCGTACCTGAGCCGCACCATCGGAGTGCAAAAGGGACAGAAGGTCGTCACCACGGGGCTGTACGGTGTCGTGCGGCACCCGATGTATTTTGCCACGGTGCTTTTGTTCTGGTCGATCCCTCTGGTGCTCGGCTCGCTGTATTCGTTTTTGGTCTTTTTGCCGTATCCGCTCTTGCTCGTGCGGCGCATCCGCGACGAGGAAGAACTTCTGGCAAAGGAACTTTCCGGTTACCGGGAATATCAAGAGAAGGTGCGCTATCGCCTGATCCCCTTCGTCTGGTAAACAAACACCGCAACCGTTCGGTTGCGGTGTTTGTTCGTTTACAGATGAAAATCGACCTCGAGGCGACGGCGGCTCTCGGGCGGACAGAGGGTGTTTTCCAAAAGGACTTTGAGCCGCGGTGCGTCGGGGAGAAGTTCCTCGGGCACTTCGGCGTCAAAGGAGATGCAACGACCGTTTTCGTCGTCGCGGATGCGAAAATCGTGGAGGTTGATGCGCCTGTCCCGCGTGTGCAAAACGGAGAGCGCGGCGCGGCGCAGAAGGGCGACCTCTCCGTCGTCGTCGGGCAGGGGATCGTGGTGGATGGTCAGGTGGACGCCGAAACGCGCAAGGACGGCGCGTTCCGTGCGGTCGAGGATCTCGTGGCAGACGAGCGGATCAATGTCCGGTGCGGTCTCTGCGTGAAGGGTGGCGTAACGGCGGCCGGGACCGTAGTCGTGGACGAGCAGGTCGTGGCATCCGCGCACCTCGGGTTGGGCCTTCACGAACTCGACGATCTCACGCGAGAGGGTGGGATCGACGCCTTCGCCCAGCAGAGGAGAGACGGTCTCTTTCACGAGTCGGATGCCGCCGGCCAGAACGAAGAGGGCAATGGCGAGCGTTGCAAATCCGTCCGTGTGAAGGGAGGTGGATCGGTCGATGAGAAGGCTTGCGAACACCGCCGCGGTGACGGCGACGTCAAACAGACAGTCGAGCCCTGCCGCCTTCAGTGCCTTGGAGCCGACGGTGCGATCGACTTTGCGGTAGTAGAGATACAGCGCACCTTTGGCGACGATCGACACGAGCGGCGCGGCAAGCGTGAGTGCGCCGAACTGCAGTGCGGCAGGGGAGAAGATGCGTTCGACGGAAGTGCGGAGCAGTTCAACGCCCACGGTCAGGATCAATACGGAGACGATGAGCGAGGAAAGGTATTCGCTGCGTGCGTGCCCGAAGGGGTGTTCCTTGTCTGCGGGTTTCTGCGCGTAACGGAATCCGAGGAGGGTCACGATGCTTGCTGCGGAGTCGGTCAGGTTGTTGAGCCCGTCGGCAATGAGCGCGGCCGACGCCGACAGAAGTCCGGCAACGATCTTCAAAACGCACAAAAGCGCGTTTGTCAGCGTACCGATCTGCCCGGCGCGGCGACCGAGCGTGAGGCGTTCTTGTTCCTGCATGGGGACCTCCGAAGTTTTTACTATAATATTATATATGCAAAAGGGAGAGAAAAACCGACTCGTCGGAGTCGGTTTTTTCGTGTGGTTACACGAGGCTTATTGTTTGCGGAACGAGAGCGTACCGTCTTCCTTCATTTCGTCGACGATGGCAAGTGATTCCACGCGAATGCCCATCTTGCGCACGATCTTTCCGCCGTTCTGGAAACCTTTTTCCACGGCGATGCCCGCGCCGACGACGGTGGCACCGGCGGCGCGCACGAGGTCGATGAGTCCGAGGAGTGCCTGACCGTTGGCGAGGAAGTCGTCCACGATGAGCACGCGGTCGCTCTCGTTTAAGTACTGTTTGGAGACGAAGATCTTGTTTTGCGTCTTGTGGGTGTAGGAGAAGACGTCGGCGGTGTAGACCTCGTCCGAGAGGTTTGCCGTCTTTGCCTTTTTTGCAAAAAGGACGCTGACACCGAATTCCTCGGCGCAGGGGACGGCGATGCCGATGCCGGAGGCCTCGATGGTCAGTACCTTCGTGACGCCCTCGTCTTTGTACAGACGGTAAAACTCACGCGCCATCTCACGCATGAGCACGGGGTCGATCTGGTGGTTTAAGAAGCTGTCCACCTTGAGTACGCCGCCCGGGAGGACGACTTTGTCTTTTTCGATGCGATCTTCTAAAAGTTTCATGAAAACCGTTCCTTTTTTTGTGTTCTGTCGTCATTTTACACCTCTTATTGTCTTTTTTCAAGAGAAGGTGCAAAAAAGTTTTGAAAACATCTTTTACAAAGGGCGAGGATTCTTGACAACTTCCACATAATTTGATAAAGTATTACATAAGATCAACCCGTATGATAGTAGGAGGAATCAGATGGATCGTTACCCGGATTTTTCCCGGCCGGAGGCTTCGTCGCCGCAGCCCGCTTCTTCCCCTGCCGCGCCGCAGGCACCTGTTTTTCAGACTGAACAGACCCCTGTTGTGCCGCAAACACCCGTCGCGCCGCAGACTCCGTCTGCTTATCCGTCGCAGCCGCCCGTCGCGCCGCAGACTCCGTCTGCTTATCCGTCGCAAACACCCGTCGCACAGCAGGCACCTTACGGATATCCGTATCTGCCGCCTTACGGCGCGGTTCAGCCGCCTATGCCGAAAAAAGGGCGCGGATTCGCCGTCACCGCAATGGTGCTCGGCATCTGTTCGATCTGCTTTGCCGGCGTGATCGGCATCCTGCTTGCGATCACGGGCCTGATTTTTGCCATCATCGCTTTGAAAAAGTGCAAAGGGCCCGCTTCCGGACGCGGAATGGCGATCGCGGGGCTCGTCTGCTCGATCGTCGGAATCATCTTTTCGGTTCTGGCGATCTTGTACACGGTCTGGATTGCGACGGTCCTGTTCGAGGAGTTTTCGGAGTTCGGCTCGGAATTCGGTTACGACTTCTATTTTTAATTTGTCTCAAGTTTGGGAAAACTACCAATATATATAAGGAGAACGACTATGAACCAGAATCCTCAGGACCAAAACTTCACCACCCCTGCCGAGCCGCAGGCTCCCGTTTACACCGCGCCCGTTGCTGCCAAGAAGAGCGGGAAGGCCATCGCCGGCCTCGTGCTTGGCATCTGCGGTCTTGTCTTCATGTTCGCACAGGCATTCATCGGCCTCATCTGTTCGATCCTCGGCATCGTCTTCGGTGTCCTCGGCAGAAAAGAGTGTGAC
>JAFQUW010000140.1 GCA_017408325.1 Clostridia bacterium
CAAAAAGGGCAGACCGCCTGCGGTCTGCCCTTTTTGCGTTCCCGTTTACAGAAAACGCTTCATGGTCTCGACGTTTCGCTCCTCCAAATTGCAAAGCGTATCCATGAGTCCCTGTGCCTCACCGAGATCCTCACCCTCGTAGCGGCGCAGATTCTTTTTTGCGTCGATGATGCCCATCGTACTGCCGATGACCATCATCTCCGCCAAATGCTGAGTCGAGGGGTCGATCATTCCCTGCAGATCAATCATCATATACGTCTTGATCTTCGTCATCCCGCTGAGCCCTTTCTCGTCACAGCCCGTGCGGCAGAGTGCGTCGCGTGCGGCGGCGTTGATGGAGAGATACTCTCTCTTCTGGTCGCGCAGGGCGGTCAAAAACTTTTCGTCCTTGGAAAACTCCGCAAGTCGGTCGATGGAGATGGCTCCCATCTCCGAGTTTTGGTACACGAAATTCAAAAGTTCCTGTATGGCATTCATTGAAAAATCTCCTTTTTTCTTTTATCCTTCCCCGTTTTTTGGGTTCAAATACTTGTGTTTATCCTCTTTTTTTGCTATAATGAAACGAAACAAAAAACCAACTGTTCGGAGGACGTTATGAAAGCAGTTCTGACCGTCGTCGGAAGCGACTCCGTCGGCATCCTTGCCGAGGTCGCGCTGACCTGTGCCAAACTTGAGATCAACATTGAAGAAGTGACGCAGTCCATTCTCGCAGGCACCTTTGCCATGATCATGGTCGTCGACCTCTCTTCCTGCACCGTGGAATTCGAAACGGCGCAAAAAGAGCTCGCCGAGGCCGGTGAGCGCAAGGGCGTCGAGGTCAAGATGACCCGTCGCGAGCTCTACGACAAGATGCATCGCATTTAAGGGGCAGGCTATGCTGAACAAATCCGATATTCTCGATACCATCCGCATGATCTCCGACGAGAATCTTGACGTTCGCACCGTTACGATGGGCATCTCCCTCCTCGACTGTGCCGACCGGGATCCCGCCGTCGCCTGCAAAAAGATCTACGACAAGCTCTGCCGAAACGCAGAAAACCTCGTGTCCGAGGCGGAGAAGATCTCCGCCGAGTACGGCATTCCGATCGTCAACAAGCGCATCTCCGTCACGCCCGTGTCTCTTCTGCTCGGCGCGACCGAGGGACGCGCAAATCCCGTCGACTACGCAAAGACCCTTGATTCCGCCGCCAAAACGCTCGGCGTCAACTTCATCGGCGGCTATTCCGCTCTGGTGCAAAAGGGCTTTGCCGCCGGTGATATGGAACTCATCGAGTCCATCCCCGAGGCACTCGCGGAGACCGACTTCCTCTGCTCCTCCGTCAACGTGGGCAGCACGAAGGCCGGCATCAACATGGATGCCGTTGCCAAGATGGGACACATCATCCGTCGCGCCGCCGAACTGACGAGCGAGCGCGAATGCATCGGCGCGGCAAAGCTCGTCGTGCTCTGCAACGCACCCGAGGACAACCCCTTTATGGCCGGTGCTTTCCACGGCGTCGGCGAGCCAGACTGTGAGATCCACGTCGGCGTCTCCGGTCCCGGTGCCGTCCGCGCCGCCCTGCAAAAGGCCGGAAGCGGCAAGACGATCGACGAACTCGCCGAGATCATCAAGCGCACCGCGTTCAAGATCACGCGTATGGGCTCGCTCGTGGGAAGCATCATGGCAAAACGGCTCGGTGTTCCTGCCGGTATCGTCGACCTCTCCCTCGCCCCCACGCCTGCCATCGGTGACTCCGTGGCAAACGTGCTGGAGGAAATGGGTCTGGAGGTCTGCGGCGGCTGCGGCACGACCGCGGCTCTCGCAATGCTCAACGACGCAGTCAAAAAAGGCGGCGTTGCCGCAAGCAACTTCGTCGGCGGCCTCTCCGGCGCGTTTATCCCCGTCTCCGAGGACGCCGGTATGATCGCGGCGGCACAAAGCGGCATTCTCACTCTGGAAAAACTCGAAGCGATGACCTCCGTCTGCTCGGTGGGCATCGACATGGTCGTCCTCCCCGGTGACACGCCCGCTGAGGTCATCAGTGCACTCATTGCCGACGAGGCGGCGATCGGTATGGTCAACTCCAAGACGACTGCCGTGCGCGCCATCCCCGCCATCGGCCTTCAGGCGGGCGAGATGCTCTCCTTCGGCGGTCTCCTCGGCGAGGGGCCTGTGATGCCGATCTCCAAAGCCTCCCCTGCCGAATTCATCGCGCGCGGCGGACGCATCCCCGCCCCGATGCAGGCGCTGAAGAATTAAGGTTTTTCTCTTCTTTTCTTTTCGAGAAAAGAAAAGAAGCAAAAGAAAAGCCGAGACGAAAAAAAAAGAAAAAGACGAACGTCAGCAGAACACCGAGCCCAACCGACGGGCTCGGTTTTGGGTTTTTTCTCTCCTTTTCTTTTCGAGAAAAGAAAAGGAGCAAAAGAAAAG
>JAFQUW010000141.1 GCA_017408325.1 Clostridia bacterium
ACCACGGAATTTCCGGCCTTCGGTCGGATGGAGAGCGCCTTCAAGGTGATCGCGCCGAGCTCGGATGCCTTGTAATAGGGGAGATATTCCAGACCGAAACCACAGGTTCCCGAGGCCGTGGCGATCGGGTTTTTCAGTTCGACTCCGGCAAAATTGACGGACAGTTTCATGCGTCCCACCTCACTTCCTTGGCGTCGAAGACGGGGCCGTCAATGCAGACGCGTTTCTGGCCGAGCATCGTCTGGCAGACGCAGGCAAGACAGGCACCCACTCCGCAGCCCATCCGTTCTTCCAGACTGACGTAGCAGTCCAGACCCGCGGCGAGTGCGACCTCGCTGACGGTCTGCATCATGATCTTCGGACCGCAGACGCAGACGTCGTCGTATTCGTGTTCGGCGATCAGTTCGCGCACCAGATCCGCAGCGTAGCCGTGGAAACCGAGCGATCCGTCGTCGGTGGCAAGGAAGATCTCTTTGCAGATCTTCGCAAAATCTTGGGCAAGCACCACGCGGCTCTTGTCACGGAAACAGAGCGCGGCGGTGGATTCTCCGGCGAAGCGTGCGGCGTACAAAAGCGGAAAAATGCCGATTCCGCCGCCGACAAACAACACGCGACGGCCCTTGATCCGTTCAAAGCCGTAACCGACCGCGCCGTTGACGGAGAGGGTGTCTCCGACCTTTACGCGGGCGAGGGCTTCCGTACCGTCTCCGCGCACCTCAAAGCAGAGGCGGATCGTGCCTTCCTTTGCATCTGCGTCGCAGATGCCGAAGGGACGGCGGAGCAAAAAGCCGGGGACGGATACGTGGGCAAGTTGACCCGCGCGAGCCGCCTTGGCGATCTCGGGCGCGGAGAGGATAAGGGAATAAGTCGTGTCGTTTAAGGGGGTGAGACTGACGACTTTCGTATCTTCTAACATCGGAACTCCTTACCAGATGACTCTGGTCTTGATGTCTTCGGCGATGGTCGCCTTGAATTCGTCGATGGCGATGGCACCTTGATCACCGAAGCCGCGCTTGCGGACGGCGATGGTCTTGTCTTCGCATTCCTTGTCGCCGACGACCAGCATGTAGGGGACCTTTTCCATCTGCGCTTCACGGATCTTGTAGCCGATCTTTTCGTTTCGGGTGTCAACTTCTACGCGCACGCCGATCTCTTCGAGTGCCGCCTTGACTTCGTAGGCGTAGTCCATCTGGCGGTCGGAGATGGGCAGGATCTTCGCCTGAACGGGTGCGAGCCACACGGGGAATGCACCGGCGTACTTTTCAATGAGAAGTGCGAGCGTGCGCTCGTAGCAGCCGATGGAGGTGCGGTGGATGATGTAGGGATTCTTCTTTTCGCCGTCGGAGTCGGTGTATTCCATACCGAAGAGCTCGGCGAGCATCTGGTCGATCTGGATGGTGATGAGCGTGTCTTCCTTGCCGTGGACGTTCTTGATCTGGATGTCCAGTTTCGGGCCGTAGAAGGCGGCTTCGCCGATGCCGATCTTGTAGGGAATCTCGAGGTGGTTTAAGATGCGCTCCATCATGCCTTGTGCTTCATCCCACTGCTCGGGCGTGCCGATGTACTTTTCGGTGTCGGTCGGATCCCACTGGGAGAAACGGTAGCTGACGTCCTCGTAGAGACCGAGCGTTTTGAGCATGTAGATAGCGAGTTCGAGGCAGTTCTTGAATTCTTCCTCCAACTGCTCGGGAGTGCACATCAGGTGACCTTCGGAAATGGTGAACTGGCGCACGCGGATCAGACCGTGCATTTCGCCGGAGGACTCGTTGCGGAAGAGCGTCGAGGTCTCGTTGTAGCGAAGCGGCAGATCGCGGTAGGAACGCGCACGGTTGAGATACGCTTGGTACTGGAAGGGGCAGGTCATCGGACGCAGGGCGAAGACTTCGCCTTCCGCATCGGGGTCTCCCATGACGAACATTCCGTCGCGGTAGTGATCCCAGTGACCGGAGACCTTGTAGAGCTCACGCTTGGCCATATAGGGCGTTTTGGTGAGTTGCCAGCCGCGGCGGGCTTCTTCGTCTTCGACGAAACGCTGGAGCGTCTGGATGATCTTGGAGCCCTTCGGCAGAAGGATGGGAAGACCTTGACCGATGAGCTCGCTCGTGGTAAAAAGCTCGAGCTCGCGGCCGAGCTTGTTGTGGTCGCGACGTTTGGCTTCTTCCAGCTGTTCCAGATGAGCGGCAAGTTCTTCCTGCTTGGTGTAGGCAGTGCCGTAGATGCGGCGGAGCATCTTGTTTTTTGCGTCTCCGCGCCAGTAGGCACCGGTGGCGGAGAGAAGCTTGAAGGCCTTGACTTTGCCCGTGGAAGGGGCGTGAGGGCCAGCACAGAGGTCGACGAAATCGCCCTGCTTGTAGAAGGAGAGGGTCGCTTCATCCGGCAGATCTTCGATGAGTTCCACCTTGTAGTCCTCTCCCTTTTCGCGCATCAGGGCGATCGCTTCTTCGCGCGGCAGGGTGAAACGCTCCAGTTTGTGGTTCTGATCCACGATGCGCTTCATCTCTTTTTCGATCAGACGAAGGCTCTCTGCATCAAAGGTTTCTTCGGTGTCGAAGTCGTAGTAAAACCCGTTGTCAATGGCGGGTCCGATGGCAAGCTTGGCTTCGGGATAGAGTTTTTTGACCGCCTGGGCCAGCACGTGGGACGCGGTGTGACGCAGGGTGCGAAGTCCTTCGTCGTCCGTGCCTGTAAGCACGGTGAACGTGCAGTCGGACGTCAAAGGAGTGAACAGATCCGTGACCTGTTCGTCGAGCTTGACGGCAAGCGCGGCCTTGGCGAGCCCTTGAGAGAGGGATTTGACCGCGTCAATGGCGAGAGTATTTTCGGCGACTTCTAAAACGGAGCCGTCCTTGAGCGTGAGTTTGATCATTGTTCGTCCTTCTTTCTGTCAGCAAAATACTGTTTGCATTCGTTTAAGTTTAAGAGTTTTTCCTGCAGGTTTCGCACGGTGTAGAAATAGTGGTTGGATGCCTCGAAACCGATGCGGGAATCGACGCGTCTCACCTCGGCGAGGGTGAAAAGCGCCTCGTATTCGTCTTCGAGGGCGCGAAGGGCGGCGTCGCTGTCGCCGCGATCTCTGGCGCGCAGGAAACGAATGTGATTGTAGGTGGATGCAAAATGGGAGAGAGCTGCGCGGGCAAAGAGTTGAAGTTCGCGCACCCGAGGAGTAGCAAACTCGATGGTATCGAGTGTGTCAAGCCCCTCCTTCCAGCCTGCGGACAGGCGAGCAAATTGCTCTTCAAAAATTTCTTCGGGATAAGCCCTGCGCCATTTTTTTAGGTCGTCGTAGGGGAAACCCGTCATGGAAGCCTCGTATCCGGTCTCCCGATGGTAGAAGGGAACGGAGGCACCGAGTTGCAAGGGCGCAAAGTAGAGAACGTTCATATCAAAGGGGAACTCGCAAAACGCGCGGCAGAACTGCTCGTCGGCGGCAAGGATCGACTCGGCGGCGTCGCCGTAGTATTCTCGAATGAGGTCAAGCAGCGGCGCATCGGTCTGCATCGCGCGATCAGCGATAAACAGATTCGGCGCAGGAGAGCCGCCGAGCGTCCAGGAGAGCATCAGGTGACGCACTCCGGCAGCTTTCAATTTGTGCATGTGCTCGTAATTGAGCGAAAATACGGGGAGATTCGGAACGGGGGAGAGCTCCCAGGAGTTGTTGATCTGCACCTTGGCGGCACAGGCGTGCTCGGTCTTGAGTGCCGTGTCCCAAAGACCTTTCGCCAACTCTCCCGGCCCGACTTGTGAGATGGAGTAGTCAATGACTTTGCCCTTTACACCGCCGAAGTCTGTCGGAATGGCGGTCTCGGAGGTGTTCATCACCGTGATGCCATCCTCGAGCTTTGAAATGGCGTCCTTGGCCCACTCGGGCTTCCAGCCCCAGGTCCAGGCGAAGGCGCGTGCCGAGTCGGAGGCTCGACGCATGCCGCGGTAAAGGAGGTTGTTGACCTCGGAGACGACGTTCGCCGCACCGCGCGGAGCACAGTTCGGACAGGGCTCAACGTCGTGGGAATAACAGGTGGTGGGATTCTCGCTTCGGGTAATGGTGAAGTAGCCGCCGAGTTCGGGCACCTTCGAAAAAAGTTCATAGGTTGCGTTTTCGAGATATGCCTGCACCTCGGGCGTGGAGGTACACAGCGTTGTGTAGGTCTCGTCTCCGTTTTTTCCGGCGAGCTCGGGGTGCGCCTGAAAGAAGGCCTTCGGCAGGGAACGCGGCTCGTTGAAGTAGAGATAGACGCGGATGCCGAAGCGTGCGGCGCGGCGGCAGAGCGCGCGCAAAGATTCGATGCGCTTGTCGCAGTCATGGCTCATCTCGGGACAGAGCGTGTGCTCAACGAGCTGGTACAGGATCCCCTGCATCCAGATCCCGTTGACGCCGAGACGCGCGTACTCCTGCAGGAGTGCGTCGGGGTAGGGGTCGAGCTCGGGCGTCAGAAGCGGATCGCCGTAGAGCGCAAAATAAGAGTAGATGAGACGAAGGTCTCCGTCGCCGACGGAAACGATCTCTTCTTCGGGGATCTCGCGGTGAAAACGCTCGAGGAATTCGTAGGCGTTTTCCGTCAGATCGGCAAGCGGGGAGTCGGCGAGCTGCTCGCGGATGGAGTCAAGCCCCCGGAGCTCCTCGTCGGTCGGCTCGTGCCAGACGCTCACCGGCGTATCGGGCTTGAAATAGCCCATCTTCACCCAGAAGAAGTCGTCCTCCTTGAGGATGAAGGTCAGTTTTTCTTTTGAGATGTCCAGAAGGCGGCAGATGGCGTCGTAGTCGAGCAGGTGCCAGTTGTTTCGAATGACGGTGAGAAAGCCGCGTGTAAGGAAGCGGTTGTCGACCGTGACGGGGGAGAGTCCCATGCGAAACGCGGCGTTTTCGATGCTGTGTACGTCGGTTTGGAGTGCGGCGGCAATGCGTTCGGTGGGGAGAACGCCCCAGTTGCGAAACACCACGGCGTATTGCACGTCGGGGAAATAAGTGGGAATGAGAGCGCGCTTGTCGCTGACGGGAGAAAGTTCTGCCATAAAGCCTCCGTTCTTTGCCGTGGCAAAGATAAAATATAATTATTTAAATTATAAGAAAAACACTCGGTTTTGTCAAGAAAAACGGGTGTTTTTTATAGAAATTTCACAGTGGAAATTTTCGCTTTTTCGTGCTATAATGAAGAAAACGATAAGGATGGGAGACAAAAGCGATGACAGTGGCACAAAAAGCGCGCGCGTTCCTCTTGGTTTTGTTGGTTTTGTGGACGGTTTTGTACTTGCCCGTCTATTTTTTGAGCGGCGCGATCTTTGCCCCTCTCTCTGCGTGTCAGATCCCGCTTTTGCCCGTTTTTGACGGCATCGGCGTCTTCGACGTTTTCTACGGTGCGTGTTTTGTCGCCGCGCTCGTGTTCGCGCTTTTGGGAATCAGACCGCGTTTTTCCAAGCGCTGCTCGTTTGCGGTGTTGCCGCTTTTGTTTGCGCTGGTCGATCTGCTCGGTGAGTATTTCTGCTATCAGGCGGCCGTGATCGAACAGACCGAGCTTCAGGAGTTGGAAGCCTATTATTATTTCAACGGAATCACCCCGACGCCGCCGTACTTTTTTCTCGCTTCCATGGCGCTTGACGTTCTTTGGATCGCGCTGATCCTTTGGCCGATCCTGGCCCCGCATCTGAAGCGAAAAAAGCCGCTTGACGAGGCGGCGCAGTCGAAGGATGCCGGTTTTCTCGCAACCGACAATTGGGAGGAGATCCTCGGCTCGGGAGGAAATACACAAGATTTTGAGCCTTCCCTTGGCGAAGAATACAAGACTGAGTGTGAGAAATAGTAAAAAATCGGCGTTTCATCTGTTTACAAGATAAGGATTTCGTTGTATAATGATTTGAAATCCAAAAGAAAGGGAACAAAACACAATGGAAAAGAAGATTTTGATCGAGACCTCCGCCCGCCACGTTCATCTTTCCCGTGAGGATATGGACGTCCTTTTCGGTAAGGGTGCCGAACTGACGGTGAAGAAGGATCTCTCCCAACCCGGTCAGTACATCAGCTTTGAACGCGTGGATGTTGTCGGCCCGAAGAAGACCATTGCCTCCGTCGGCATCATCGGTCCTCTGCGCCCCCACACGCAGGTTGAGGTTTCTCTGACCGATGCGCGCACCCTCGGCGTTTCTGCCGCCGTGCGTGAATCCGGTAAGACGGAAGGAACCGAAGGCATCAAGCTCGTCGGACCTGCCGGTGAAGTGGAACTGCCTGACGGTGTGATCGCCGCGAAG
>JAFQUW010000142.1 GCA_017408325.1 Clostridia bacterium
GACGTCTGCATCGGCGAGAAGGACGACGATCCCGTCTTCTGCATCCCCGACCTCTTGCCGCACCTCGATAAAGCGCGCGACAACAAAACGCTGGACGAGGGCTTCAAGGGTGAAATGCTCAACGCCGTCGCGGCGTCCTACCCGAACACGGACTACGAAAAAGAGCCCATCGTCGAAGCCGTCCTCGCCTTTTTGAAAGAGAACTACGACGTGTCCGCAGAGGATCTCGTCAGCGCAGAGCTGACCCTTGTTCCCGCAGGCCGTCCCCGCGACCTGGGCTTTGACCGCAGTATGATGCTTGCCTACGCGCACGACGACAAGGTCTGCTCCTATCCTCCGCTTCGCGCCATGCTCGACGGCGATTTCAAAAAGACCGCCGTCCTCGTGCTCTCCGATAAGGAAGAGATCGGCTCCGACGGCGTGACGGGACTCAATACGAACTACCTCTACGACTTCCTCTGCGAGCTCGCATCCAACCTCGGTGCCAATCCCCGCAAGATGTGCGCCAATTCCATCTGCCTCTCCGCGGACGTTTCCGCGGCCTTTGACCCGACTTATCCGTCCGTGCACGAAAAGAAGAACGCCGCGTTCATCAACTGCGGCGTCGCTCTGGCCAAATACACCGGACACGGCGGAAAATACGGCACCTCCGACGCACCTGCGGAGGTCGTCGCCAAGATGCGACGCCTCTTCAACCAAAAAGGCGTCGCCTGGCAGGCGGCGGAGCTCGGTGCCGTGGACGTCGGCGGCGGCGGAACGCTCGCCAAATACGTCGCACAGCTCAACGTCGAAGTCCTCGACGTCGGCGTACCGCTTCTCTCCATGCACGCCCCCTACGAGATCGCCTCGAAGCTCGATATCTACGCAATGTACGAAGCCTCCCTCGCTTTCCTCGAAAACGAATAAGACGCGCAAAAGAAAAGACCCGTTGCAAACGCAACGGGTCTTTTGTTGATCTTACAGCACCTTGGACAAAAAGTCCTTTAAGCGCTCGGATTTGGGATTCGTGAAGAATTCCTCGGGGGCTGCCTCTTCGACGATGACGCCGCCGTCAAGGAAGAGGATCTTGTCGGCGACCTCGCGGGCAAAGCCCATCTCGTGTGTGACGATGACCATCGTCATCTTTTCTTCGGCGAGTCCCTTCATGACCGCGAGCACCTCGCCGACCATTTCGGGGTCGAGCGCACTCGTCGGCTCGTCAAAGAGCATGACGTCAGGGTTCATCGCGAGCGCACGGACGATGGCGATGCGCTGCTTCTGACCGCCGGAGAGCTGGATGGGGTAGGTGTCCGCCTTGTCGGGCAGACCGATGCGCTCCAGAAGCTCCATGGCGCGCTGATCGGCTTCCTCCTGCGTCATGCGACCGAGCTTGACGGGAGCAAGCGTGATGTTCTGCTTGACCGTCAGGTGAGGGAAGAGGTTGAACTGTTGGAACACCATACCCATGCGCGCGCGCACGGCGTTGATGTCGCAGTTCTTGGTGTTGATCTGTTCGCCCTCGAACCAGATCTCGCCGCTCGTGGGCTCCTCAAGGAGGTTGAGACAGCGCAGGAAGGTGGATTTACCGCTTCCGGAGGGTCCGACGATGGCGATGACCTCGCCCTCTTTGATCTCGTAGTCGATGCCGCAGAGGACGTCGATCTTCTGGAAGGATTTGCAAAGATTCTTAACGCTGATCACTTTGACGCATCCTCCTTTCCAGAATTCCGACCAGCCAGGTGGCGATCAGGACGACGACCAGATACACGAGCGCAAGGAACAGATAGGGGACGAAGGGCTCGTAGGTCTTGGCGATGATGTTGCCGGCGACCTTCGTGATGTCGACGACGGTGATGAAGCTCACGACGGAGGTCTCCTTGATGAGCGCGATGAGCTCGTTGCCGAGGGCGGGCAGGATGTTTTTGATCGCCTGCGGCAGCACGATCTTCACGAGCGTCGTCGAGTAGGAGAGACCGAGGGAGCGACCGGCCTCCGTCTGACCGTGGTCAACGGCGAGAATGCCGCCGCGGATGATCTCCGCAACGTAGGCACCGCTGTTCATGCCGAGACAGATGATCGCGGCAAGGACGGGGTCGATGTCGATTCGGGCACAGATACCGAAGTAGAAGAGCAGAAGCTGAACGACGACGGGGGTGCCGCGGAAAATGGCGATGTAGGTGTTGGCAATTCCCGCGAGGATCTTGTTAAAGATGCTCTTGCCGGGGAGGACCTTCATGACGGCCAGGATGATACCCAAGATCACGCCCAGCACCAAGGAACCGAGCGTGATCAGAGCAGTTTTTCCGAGACCGTCGGCCATCAGGCGCAATCCGCTGCAGTTGTCTTCGAGGAAGGCGCGCGAGAATTTGCCGAAGAAGTCTTCAAACATATTCACTTTACCGTAAATTCAGCGTCGAGATTACAGATCCCAAGCCTTGATCATTTCGTCGAGCTTGCCGTTTTCCTTGAGGGCGGCGAGACCGGCGTTGAGCTTGTTGAGCAGTTCGGTGTTGCCCTTTTCGACGGCCATGGCGTAGTGCTCTTCGGTGAGGACCACGGGGATGATCTTGACGTCGTCCTTGTTGTCCTCGGCGGCGACGAGTTTTTCGGCGACGGCGTCGTCGAGGATGAAGGCGTCGAGTTTCCCGTTCTTCAGATCGCCGATGCCGACGGCGGCGGAGTCGTAACCCTGAGAGGTGAGACCTTCGATGGCGGAGTAGCCGAAGTCTTCGTCACCTTCAATGAAGGCTTTGCCGGTGTAACCGTTGCAGGCACCGACGGTCTTGCCCTTGAGCTGTTCGGTGATGGCGGCGGCGTCGCTGCCGGTGAAGACGGTGTCGTCTGCGCGGACGATGAGGACCTGGCCGACGACGTAGTAGGGATCGGTGAAGTCAACGGCTTTCTTTCTGGTGTCGTTGATGGTCAGACCGGAGAGGCCGACGTCGCATTTGCCGGAGCTGACGGCGGCGAGAACGGCTTCGAACTTCATATCGGAGAATTCGTACTCAAGGCCCTGGTCTTCGCAGATGGCGTTGATGAGGTCGACGTCGAAACCGACGATGTTGCCGTCGGCGTCCTTGGATTCGAAGGGCTCGAATTCCGCGTTGGTGGCGACTTTGAGGGTTTCGGAGGAGCTGCCGGTGCAGGACGCGAAGGCGAACAGGCACAGGACGACGGCGAGGATCGCCGCAAGGGTTTTGGTGAGTTTCATGGTGTGTTTCCTTTCTTTCGGTTGAACAAATGAATGTTGTTTGGTGTGTGGTGGATGGTATTTGCTTGATTGATGACTGGATTATAATACCATCTTAGCCGCTTGTCAAGAGAAAAATTCATAAAAATTGAATTTTTTTCGGAAAAATTCGAAAAAATAGCCCGATTATGCATAAAATAATGAATAAAAGTCTTGAATATACAAAAAGACGGGTGTCGAGTGACACCCGTCTTTTGGAAATCATGCCGTTTCGTTGAGTTTGCGTGCGCTGGTGCGTCCTTCGGGCTTGATCTCGCCGACGGCGATGAGACTGCGCTTGGTGAGCACCGGACCGACGAGCTCGTAGATGAGCACGGCGAAGAGCACGACGTTTCGAATGAGTGCGCCGCCTTCCATCGTCGCGGCGGTGGCGGCCATGCCGAGCGCGACGCCTGCCTGCGGAAGCAAGGTGATGCCGAGGTTCTTTTGGATCGGCTTGTCCTCGTGCGTCAGGCCGCAGGAGAGGTGCGAGCCGTAGTACTTACCGAGGCTTCGCGCGAGGATGTAGACGATGCCGACGGCAAGTGTGGCGGGGTGAACGAGGACGCCGAGGTCCAGCTCCGCGCCCGAGAGGACGAAGAAGAGGATGTTCAACGGCATCGTCCAGCCGTCGACACGGTCCATCAGCTCTTCCGAGGTGTCACAGATGTTGCAGAAGATCGTTCCCGTCATCATACAGACGAGCAGAAGGGAGAAGCCGACGTGGATGCCGCCGATGTCAAAGGAGAGGGAAGACAGTCCGACGGTGAGAAGCACGAAGGCAACCGACAGGGTCATACGGCGGCTGCGCGAGTGGAAGAGATGCTCCACGCGGTCGAGCAGCCAGCCCATGAGCGCGCCGAGCGCAAGCGAGGCGATGATCTCAATGAGCGGCTCCACGACGACGCCGACGAGGCTGACCTTTCCGGCGCTGATCGCGGTGGCGACGCCGTAGGATGCGGAGAAGAGAAGGAGGCCGACCGCGTCGTCAATGGCAACGACGAGCAGAAGGAGTCGGGTCAGCGGACCGTCCGCCTTGTACTGACGCACGACCATCAGGGTCGCGGCGGGAGCCGTTGCGGAGGCGATCGCACCGAGGATGATCGCGGCAGGCAGGCTTAAGACGGTGGGGAAAGCAAAGTGCAGGGCGATGAGAATGATGTCGACGACCACGGTGGTCAGGACTGCCTGCAGGATGCCGATGGTGATGGCACGCTTGCCGATGGACTTCAGC